>JAOUMR010000052.1 GCA_029881435.1 Nitrospira sp. | reverse complement strand
CTTCCTCCGCCACGCCTTGCTGAGCTACGTCCGGCTCGGACGAACAGACGAGGCGCTCACGATCTATGCCAAACTGCACCAGTCTGGGCCTGCACACGATTACTCGCTTCTCCGACCATTGGCTCTCGGTGTGATCACCAGCCACGTCCGCGACCGCCACGAACACGTTCGCATAGCCGCCTACTCGGCGCTTGCGGAATTGGGTCTCCCGGAGACCGCTGCGTTATTGGAGGATGGGTTGCTGGATACCTCGGTCGTCGTACGTGCGCGAGCCGCGGAGGCGATCGGAAAAGCCGGGCTCGCAGCGAAATCCGGGGCGTTGCGTCGCGCACTGAGAGATGAGATGCCGACCGTTCGCATTGCCGCCATGACTGCGTTGGGTGACGCGAATGCGAGTGATGTTCGACAACAGCTCCTGGACGTCGCCCGTACAGAAGACGGACCTGAAGCCGTCTTCGCCTATGCTGCGTTGGTCAAATTGGGGCGCGCTGAGAAACTGGACGATATTAAAAGCGCAGCGACCTTGCCGGATGCTGAGTCGAGAATGGCAGCATTGGGTGCGTTGGGACGCCTCAAGCACCCAGGAAGTCTGGCGGTCTTATCCCAAGCGGTGTATGATCCCGATCCATCCGTACGAGCCTTCGCCGCTGGGGCACTGGGTGAATTCGACTCCCCAGGCGGTGTGGCCCCGTTAACGCATGCGATCGGGGATGAAGTGGGAATGGTTCGCGGCGTCGCCGCCACAAGTTTAGGGAGACTTGGTATCAAGGAGAACCGGCCTCTCCTGCTGGCGCTCACCCGGGATCCGAATCCACACGTCCGTGCCAGCGCCGTTGAAGGGTTACTCCGCCTCGGAGAGGCTTCGGCGC
This sequence comes from Nitrospira sp., assembly GCA_029881435.1. Classification (GTDB taxonomy): domain Bacteria; phylum Nitrospirota; class Nitrospiria; order Nitrospirales; family Nitrospiraceae; genus Nitrospira_D. The sequence continues at coordinate 23,534 of JAOUMR010000052.1, read as the reverse complement.
TTTCGCTTGCGGGCGATCTGGCACAACATCCAGATCCTTCCATTCGTAGCGCAGCCGCCCAAGCCCTGAGCGCATCTTCGGACGAACAAGCATTGACGCTCCTGCAACATCTTATACAAGACCAGCAACCCCTCCCTCGACTGATGGCCGCCAGGGCGTTGAGGGAAAGCCATGTCGGAGCCGTCCCGGTACTAGTCAAGGGCCTACAAGACTCTGATGATGCGGTGCGCATCGCGTCAGCACATAGTCTGCTCCAGCAGATCTCTCAACAGAGCTCAGGGAAACGTCGCCATTAACGAGGGACCGCTATGGTGAAATTTTTCGGTGTGATCTTGCTGCTCCTCGGCGCATTCGGGGCGGGTTACTATTTCGGACAACGGCCCGTCGGCACACTCCAGCGAACCGTCGCTGAGCTACAACAGTCCCTAAAGGATGTGTCCAGAAATGTGGTAGACACCACGCTCGGGATCGAGCGCGATCTCCGCCGGCGTCAAGGACTCGTGGAGGCCAAATCTCGATTGGTACAGACCAAAGCCCACATGGTTGAGCGAAATTACGGCGACGCGGCAAAGGAGCTGACGGAAGCCATCGATGCGGTGGAAGCCATCACCAAGGGAGCCAAGGTCGACAGCATGACGAATGCCCTGCGCGATCTGGCTGGGTCACTGCGCGAGGTGAAACTGGAACTGGCGATGGGGAAGCCGGTCACGTTGAAGAAGTTGGATGAGCTGCAGCTGAAGATGGATCAGCTACTGACCAAGTAGTTCAGGCGTTGGTCGGTTGGGAAATAGACTGCTTCTTCCACTTCGCAAGAATGCGCTCGATGCGCATCTTGACCACCATGTCCGGGTCCTTGAGCAATGGTTTGATGGCCTCACGTCCCCGTTCGTCTCCGATCGACTCCAAGGCGGCAGCTGCCGTCAACCGGGTGAACCAGTCGTTATCACCGAGCATGTCAATGAGCGGCGTGACGGCATCGCTGCTTTTGATCCGTCCCAAGGCCAGCACCGCGCTCTTGCGGACATTTTCATCCTTGTCGCGAAGCGCCCCGATCAACTTCTCGACGGAAGGCTCACCTAGTTCAACCAAAGCATGAATGGCATCATCCTTAAACTCATCGTTCCGAAGCTGGAGCATCAGAGGATCGAGCACGCGTTCGTCACGAATCCTTCCGAGCGCCAAAATTGCGTATTTGCGCACTTCCCAGTCGCGGAGCAGCTTAAGAAGCATGTCGACAGCGGGGGAGCCGACCTGGCCCATCGCTTCGATCGCAACTTCTCGAACCTGCCAATCCCCATCGCGTAACGCGCGGGCCAACGGCTCCACACACCGTTCATCAGCCATTTCGCCAAGCGTGATGACGGCCTCTCGACGGACGACCCAATCAGGATCGTTGAGGAGATCGATTTGGATATCGATCTCGTCTTTGATCTGCTCTTCCTCGAGAGCGACCGCCGCTTGTCCAACGGCAACGGATTCAGCAGGGGCAAGCAACTCAGCCTGCGTCGAATCAGTCGCAACGTCACTCATCGGGCCATCACTGGCCTGAAGACTGAGGGGGTTCGTACCCGGCGATGAAGATTTAGGTTCTTGCTCCATAGAGGACTACCAGACGCAAATACCAGCACGAACTCATTAACTCGATGCCGTGGCAGCCGCCTTGCTTCCAGCTGCTTGTTTTTTCCGCTGTGCCAGTGCCCTCCGCTTGCGCTGCTCCCGCTTCAATCGCTTCCTGAGAGATCTAAGCGCACTGTCTCCTTTTGGATTATCGTGGTCGGTGCGCTTCGCGACAATCTTCTTCCTGAGTTTTGCTTCTTCCGGCTCCGCTGCCCGTTTCTTGGCCATCGATCTGTGCCTCCCGTTCGATCACTCACGCCCTGCCAGCTTCAATAAGAAGAGGAGTCAGTCTAGTGGAGACCTTTACGCACTGTCAACCTTGACGGAATGAATGAGAGTGAGGTTAGGCGAGCACTAACCCGGCCACCGACGTTCCTACTGAATGATCGACGGAGAGCATCGCCAAGGCCCAGCGATTTCGCCGTGCTATCCAGAGGTCGCCCTGAAGATTTCGAGTGTGAGAAGTCATGCCGGATGAAGTCCGGTCAGGTCGAGATCTGGTATCGGCAAGAACCGACGCCACTCGTCCGGTGAACCTCTCTGACAGCCACGTGAGGTCCGGACGGCGCTCGCCGACAATCTCGACTTGCACATAGGCCAAGCCTTTGTGCCCCATGCCCAATTGCAGAGCCGCACGACGTGAAAGATCGAGGATTCGACCCTTCTCATAAGGACCTCGATCGGTAATCCGCACATAGAGATGCTTGCCATTGTTCAGATTGATGACACGGACCACGCTCCCGAGCGGCATGGTGCGATGCGCGGCGGTCAAAGCGTCCATATCGAACAGCTCACCGTTCGCCGCCTTCCTGCCGTGGAACTGCTCACCATACCAGGAAGCCACCCCTCGATCCTTGATGCCGACATCGAGTTGCACATCTCCTTTAGGAACCCACGAACAGGCCCCCAAGGAGAGGCAGAAGACCAAGGCTAGAGAACCTGAGGATGAGAGCCGATTGTAATGAGAGTAGGTGTCCATGCTACGAGCCGCCTCCCTCTGCTGACATTGTCCGCTTCCGGGACAAGTGGGATCAGAGTATGAAAGGGATAGGATTTCAACAACACCGACAGGAGTACCTGTTTCCCCCACCTCCGTATGAAATCCTCTGTTGATCGATGAAGAGAATGACCGTCCAAAAATGAACACGGTCGGCTTCGTCGTGGTCCACATATAGATGAGATAGGATTTAAATTCAACAGCAGAAGTTGGTGGGTCACTGGTTACAGGCTGGACGCTCCTCAAAGACTCGTACTGCTCTGAGATCAATCTCTCTCAGTACGACGAACATTCTTCCATAATACTTCGTATCGATGCAGTGATCCGTCATTCTTGATCCATACGGCCGTATTGACTGCCTCGGAGGTTGTGAGTAAGATCCCCCTGGTAGCCGCAAATTGTCGTTTCGAGAGCGAGACCACTTCAGTCTCCTCAGTTGTTCGCACCGATATCACTTTCGTGATCGACGTTCAAAATATTACAAAGCGGTACGGCCATCATACGGCTATTGATCGCGTCACCTTCTCGGTGGCCAAGGGAGAGGTGTTGGCATTCCTTGGCCCTAATGGCGCTGGGAAAACGACCACGATGCGGATCCTCACCTGCTTCATGCCGGCTACTGAAGGCCACGCCAGGGTAGCCGGATTTGACTGCACCGATCAGCCCTTGGACGTGAAGCGGCAGATCGGCTATCTGCCTGAAACTCCGCCGGTCTATCAGGAACTTACCGTCACCGAATATCTGACTTTCGTCGGCCGACTTCGGGGCATGACGGGACAGACGCTCACGGCAGCGTTCGACCGAACCATCGGAAGACTTGAGCTGGGTGCGGTGCGTCATCGGCTAATCGGAAACCTCTCCCGTGGGTATCGCCAGCGCGTCGGACTGGCGCAAGCGCTACTGCACGACCCTCCGGTCCTCATTCTCGACGAACCGACGGTCGGACTCGACCCAAAGCAGATCATTGAGATCCGGGAGCTCATCAAGAGCCTGGCCGGATCCCATTCTGTGATTCTCAGCACGCACATCCTCCCGGAGGCCACCGCAGTCTGCCAGCGGGTTGTCATCATCAACAAGGGTCGTATCGTTGCGGAAGACACACCGGAACAATTGTCGGCTCGATTACGTCACTCCGAGAAGGTGTCCATCACCCTCAAAGCCGTCCCTTCGGACTGCGAGATGAAACTCCGGGCAATCCCAGGCATTCTCAATGTTCTGCCGGGACAAGCAGGAGGGAGTTTTCTGCTCGAGTGTGAGCTGGGTCGTGATCTGCGCGATGAGATCGCGCGTCTCGTCGTATCATCTCACTGGGGTTTACTCGAACTCCGTACGATATCCATGACATTGGAAGACGTGTTCCTTCAGCTGACACGCCATGAGGATCACCTCGCAGAGCCGGCGGAAGCCATGGTCAGCGCTCCAGCTGAACAAACGGACGCGTAGAAATCATATGTCTCCTGTGCAAGCCGTCATCGCCAAAGAACTCCGCGGGTACTTCGTCTCTCCCATTGTCTACGTGGTTGGAGCGGTCTTTCTGCTCATCTTCGGACTACTCTCCTACCTCTATGTCGGATTTGCCGGAGCGCAAGCCATCCAGCTGATGCAAATGCAAGGAGGGGTGGCTCAAATCAACCTGAACGACCTGGTCTTCCGCAACCTCTTTGCCAGCGTGCGGATCGTGCTGCTGATCATCTTACCTATCCTGACGATGCGGCTGTTCGCAGAAGAACGTAAATTACGAACATTTGAGTTCCTGCTGACGTCCCCCATTAGGATCAATGACATTATCATCGGCAAATTTGTGAGTGTCCTGCTGATCTATCTCGGTCTCTTGGGATTAACGGTGCTGGTCCCGACCGTGTTGATGCTGTTCAGCGATTTTGACTGGAATCCAATCTGGACCGGGTACCTGGGGATGGCGCTGCTGGGAGCACTGTTTCTCTCAGTCGGGGTGTGTGCGTCGGCGCTGACGGAGAATCAGATTGTCGCCGCCTTTGTGAGCTTCGGCACGCTGCTGTCCATGTGGTTGATCGCCGGATTGGGAAGTCTCCTCGGCGATACCACGGCAGGCCGAATTATTTCTTATGTGTCCTACATGGAGCACTACGACCGATTGGTTCGAGGATTGATCGACACAAGCGATCTCGTGTACTTCGGAAGCGGACTCGTGCTCATGCTGTTTCTGACACATCGCATTGTGGAATCGACACGGTGGAAATAAGCCTCAAATCTCTTCCCCTCGGTCTTATCGGAGTCGTACTCGCAATCGGCGGCATGATTGCATACAGCCTTCGACCGGACTGGCTGTGGGCCGTCACCATTGCAGAGGGGGTGGCGCTCATCTGCCTGTTGCTGTTCTTCGTCTTTCATTTTGAGACTGTGAAGGCATTCTCCAGTCGGCGCTCCACCAAGATGGGACTGAACAGCGTCCTGATGATCCTGCTCTTTTCGGGCATCCTGATTGTCGTGAATTTTCTCGCATCCCGCCACTCCGTGCGATGGGATCTCTCGGAAAATCAGAATTTCACGCTGGCGCCGCAAACCTATCGCGTCCTCAGAACGTTGCCGCGCGACGTCAAAATCACCGTGTTCACTCGGGAAAAAGATCCTGGCTATCAAGCATTTAAAGAACGACTGGAGAGTTATCGACAAGCTTCTAGCAAACTCAGCGTGGAGTTCATCGATCCTGAGAAACAGCCCAAGATGGCCCAGAGCTATGGGATCTTCCGAACCGACACGGCCATTTTCGAGAGCGATGGGCAGACCATCCGCGTGACCTCGCCGTCTGAGGTCGAGTTGACCGGTGCCTTGATTCGCATCTCCAAGGACTCGAAAAAACGGATTGTCTTTGTGGAAGGCCACAGCGAATTGAATGTCGAAGACAAGGAACGCAACGGCCTTTCTATCGCTAAAGAAGCCCTGATTCGACAAGGGTACGAGATCGGCACCATCTCGCTCCTCAAGGAATCAGCCGTGCCGAGCAACACGTCGGTGTTGGTGCTAGCCGGTCCACGCCGTTCCGTTACGAAGGACGAGCAGGACCGTATCCGGGAGTACGTCGAGAAGGGTGGCCACCTCTTGGTGTTGGCCGATCCCGATACCCAGACCGGCTTGGAATCATTACTCGCCCATTGGGGTCTCGGTCTGGGCCCCGGTGTATTGGTGGATCTGCAAGATCGGTTGGCCCAAGGCGACCTCACCGCATTGTTGGTCAGAACGTTTACTGAGCATGAGATCACGCAGGACCTCACGTCCGCCGTGCTGTTGCCGCTATCCCGGCATGTGACCTTCGACGAGCAAGTCGGGAAAGACTGGGATTTCGTGCCACTGGCTCGCACGTCGCCGAACAGTTGGGCCGAAACCAATATGCAAGGCCGCGTCGTGAGCTTAAGCGAAAAGGAAGATGTGAAAGGGCCGCTCCCCATGGCCGCTGCGTTGTCGCCAAAGAAGGCCCCCGAAGAAGGCGAACCTCGCCCGGCCATCGCAGTCATCGGCAACTCGACCTTCGTATCCAATGCCTTCTTTAATTTTCCCGGCAACAGCGACTTCTTTCTCCATACGATGGGGTGGCTGGCCGAGGAACGAGACTTGATTTCCATCGCACCCAAAGAGCCAGCGTTGCGGCCATTCACACCCAACCCCACCCAGGAACGGACGCTGATCTATATTCAGGTTGTCTTTCTTCCCCTCCTGACGTTGCTCACTGGCATCATCGTATGGAGAAAGCGCAGACGCCTCTAGGCTATGTCACGTTACTGGCCCACACTCCTACTCCTGGTGATTCTCGCTGGTCTAAGCGGCTATCTCTACCTTGTGGAGCTTCCCACCAAAGAACAAGAAGAGAAACAAGAAACTGCGCAGAAGCAACTCCTACCGTTCCCTGAGACCTCGATTACCGGGCTTTCGATCACCACCGCTCAGGGACCGATCAGGTTCAAGCTGGACGCACCCGGGAAATGGTCGATCGTGGCTCCGCTTCAAACAGACGCCGACAATCGCGAAGTGCAATCGCTTATTCGGGCGCTGGTGACAGGGACCATCACCCGGACCCTCGAAGAGCAAACCACCACCTTGGCGCCATTCGGGCTCGAACAGCCGGTCACCACCCTGACCATCACGGCGGGGGCTGAGCAGGAAACAGTTTCCATCGGCGACAGCGGCCCCCTCTCCAATACCCTGTACATCCTTCGTGCCTCAGATCGACGGGTGTTGCTGACGACCCTCGCGCCGAAAGACTTCATCAATAAATCCTTGATGACCTTCCGCCGGAAAGAGCTCTTGCGATTTGCGCAAAACGATGTCGAACGAGTTCGTCTGACGTATCCAACCACTGAAATCGTGATCGACAACATGGCGAAAAACAAGCCGCGGCCCTTATGGAAGATCATCTATCCCATCGAAGCGGAAGCAGACCAGAATGAGGTTCGGTCAGTGATGTTTCGATTGGAAGATCTGAAAGCACTGAGCATTATCGACCCAGGGCCGCAGCGAGACACCATCGCCACGACCCTCACGACGCAAAAGGTGAAGGTCACGCTGTCTACTGCGGCAGGCGACCAGTCAGTCCGCCTCTATCAACCCGACCCTCAGAGTGGTGAGGCGATTGCAGAGACCACATCGGATGGACCGCTCTATCGCATTAACCCCGTGTTGATCAAGGACCTGACACGAGAGCTCTTCAATTTTCAGGATAAGCGACTCCTCGGTCTCGATTATACGGACGTGGCCATGCTGTCAGTGAAGACGAGAGATAAGCAGTATGTGTTGATCAATCAAAGCGGCGAGTGGGTACTTGAAGATCAGCCCATGGTGAAGGTCAGCCAAGAAGCCGCTGATCTGCTTGTCAGCCGTGTGGCGAACCACCCCGCAGAAGAACGTGTGATGAAACAATCCGCACCCCTTGCTCCCTATGGGCTGCTGGCGCCAGCTGCTGAATTTGTTGCCACCAGCAAAGACGGCAGAACGATTGGGAAACTGACACTCGGGAGCCGGGCAGGCGATCTTCTCTATGCCACCGGCCAACGACTCAATGGGGTGTTTCAAGTGCGCCCGGACCTTCTCACTCAGATTCCCACGAAGACCGAGCTCCTTGCCAAATCGAAGGACAGTTCAGAAACCAAGCGCTAACCTTCCACACTGCGGATGCTTAATATTCTTGTGCCATTGGACGTTCCACCTCTCTGGCTCTGCGAGCCTGCTCTCATTCTCTGATCCGTCGCACATCGCTTCCAGCAAACCCTTACCTATGTAGGGCTAGCCCGATTTCATACCTGCCCGTAGTATCCAGCTCTACCATGTGAGTTCATTGAGGGGTTGATCCCCATATCCATCAACTAAACAAGAACCAAAAACAGGCGGCACCACATGAAACACATCTTTACGTCGGTAGCCCAAGCTCATCTCGCAACCGTCCTTCTCGTTACCATCAGCGTGGGAGCCTATGGTTGCGCGGACTCCGCGACGGTCAACCCCGCGGTAGAGCTCGCCAGCCTGACCATCACACCCGGGACGCTTCAACCAGCGTTTAAGGGTTCAATCACACAGTACAGCGTCGATCTGACCAGCAACATCACGAGTGTAACTGTAAGCGCTCAACCCGCGGTCTCAGGAGACAGCGTGACCATCAACGGTCTGACGACGACAAGTCGTGTCATTACTCTTAGTCCGGCTGGAACCACGACTCCGGTAAGCATCGTCGTATCAGAATCTGGTAGCAATTCAAGAACTTACACCGTCCTCATCAATAGAGCCAGTTTGGCAGGGAACAATTCCTTGCAGAGTTTATCCGTTTCTCCCGGAACCCTGACTCCCACATTCGATGCAAATCTGCTGAGCTATACGGTCGATGTCGCCAACAACGTTGGCAACGTCATGGTCACCCCTACGCTCCAAGACCCTGTTGCGACGGTGACAGTGGACGGACAACCTGTTGTCTCAGGCCAAGCTCAATCGGTTTCGTTGAATGGAGCGGGTTCGATCACTCTTATTAACATAGTTGTGACCGCGCAAAACGGCACCGAGAAAACCTACCTGATAACCGTCAGCCGAGGCATATCGAGCAATGCCAACTTACAGAACTTGATCATTTCTCCGGGAACGTTAAGCCCACCCTTCAGCGCCGGTACGGTCGGCTACACGGTCAATGTCGCAAGCAACATGGCCAGCGTGATGGTGACACCAACCCTCCAAGATGCTAGTGCAACCATGACCGTGAACGGGACACCTACCAACTCCGGACAGGCCAGAACTATTTTGTTGAATGCGTCGGGGGCGGTTCCTTCGAACACCTTTATCAATATCATCGTGACCGCAGAAAACCAGGTGAGCCAGAAGAACTACGTTGTTGTCGTGATCAGAGCAGCATTGGGCGACAACAATCTGTCGACCTTGACGGTAACCCCTGGCTCCTTGATCCCATCCTTCGCCCCAAATACGACGGACTATGCGGCGAACGTGGCGACCAACGTTACAGAGGTGACCATCTCAGCCACAAAGGCTATTCCGAATGCCGTCATGCTTATCGGTTCCGTCACGGTCCCAGCTGGGACCGCATCGGGGCAGGAGACCTTCCCACTGAACGGACCAGGCACACAGACTACCATCTCAATATCCGTCACCGCCCCCAATGGAGGAGTGCCAAAGACATATAGCATCGTCGTAACCCGAGCGGCATCGAGCAACAACAATTTGTCGGCATTAAGCGTGACATCTGGCGCCTTGAACCCCATCTTTGATGAAAACACCACCAGCTACACCGTGAATGTGACCACCGACATCACAGAAGTGACTGTCTCTGCCACCAAGGCTGATCCGAACGCGGTGATGCTGATCGGCTCCGTCACGGTCCCGGCTGGCACCGCCTCGGGACAAGAAACCTTCCCGCTTAACGGGCCAGGGACCCAGACCCTCCTGTCGATCGACGTGACCGCTCAGAGTGGAGGTGCCCCCAGGACCTACACTGTCACCATAATCCGAGCGGCATCGAGCAACAACAATTTGTCGGCATTAAGCGTGACATCTGGCGCCTTGAACCCCATCTTTGATGAAAACACCACCAGCTACACCGTGAATGTGACCACCGATGTCACAGAAGTGACTGTCTCTGCCACCAAGGCTGATCCGAACGCGGTGATGCTGATCGGCTCCGTCACGGTCCCGGCTGGCACCGCCTCGGGACAAGAAACCTTCCCGCTTAACGGGCCAGGGACCCAGACCCTCCTGTCGATCGACGTGACCGCTCAGAGTGGAGGAGCTCCTAAAACATACAGCATCACCGTCGATCGTGCTCTGGGACCTTAGGCAAACACGAATCGTTCTGCTCTGGTACCGGCCTTTCCACCGCTCTGCCACGACTACTGGTGAACAGGCCAGATCCTGGCAGTAGCGCCTTCAATTTGATACCTCTGCTCCCGTATTGCCTCACTCGTTAGGCACCTACCACAGGGCCATTCGGACTCTTGACCTGACCCGTCAGGTTCAGCTATACGTTCATTCCCCGCTTACCCTTAGGTAGCATGGATAGATTTACCCTAAGCCTGCACGTACCCTTTGAGATGCTTATCCGAGTTCATAGAGTCGCCCACTTCACTAACTTCCGATATTCGAGAAAGCGATTAGGTTTAACATGAAACAAGCCTTCCGACTCGCTGGACATTGTATTGGCGCCGTTCTTTTCACCGCTGTCGGCTTAGGAGCCTACGGCTGTGGCGACTCAGCCACCGTCAACCCCGTGGTAGAACTTGCCAGCCTGTCAGTCTCACCTGGAACTCTTCAACCAGGCTTTAGCGGCGGAACCACCCAATATAGAGTCGATGTCACCACCGACATTACGACAGTGACCATCACTGCTCAGGCAGCAGTGGCCGGCGATGCTGTCACAATCGATGGGCAGCGAACGACAAGCCGGTCCGTTATCCTAGACCCTCCAGGGTCAACGACTGTCATTAATATCGTTGTTTCGGAAACAGACACTAATTCTAGAACATATGTAATACGCGTAGTCAGAGCAGGTCTAGCCGGGAACAATTCACTAGAAAGCCTGACCGTATCGCCCGGGACCCTGGCTCCTACATTCGATGAGAACCTGCAATCCTATACAGCTAGTGTTGACAACAACGTCGGAAGTGTCACGGTGACCTCTACGCTTTCGGATACAGCTGCGACGATGACGGTGAACGGCCAAGCCACCAACTCAGGACAGGCCAGGACAATTACTCTCAATGCGGGTGGCCAAAGCACCACTATCACGATTATTGTGACAGCACAGAACGGCAATTCAAAAACGTACGTGGTGACCGTGAGTCGCGGGCGGTCAAACAATAACAATTTGCAGAGTTTGGGCATTTCGCCAGGCACGTTGTCTCCATCTTTCCGCGCCGGCACAACCGGCTACACAGTCAATCTGGCGGCCACCTTAGCGAATAATCCAGCCAACGTCACAGTCACGCCGAGACTGCAAGATACCGCTGCAACCATGACCGTCAATGGGCAAACCACGACATCAGGACAAGCTCGAACCACTCCGCTGCCGGCACAAGGATCAAACACCTTTATTAATATTGTGGTAGTTGCGCAGGACGGCACCCCAAAAACATACACAGTGAACGTCATCCGTGCCGCCCTTGGCGGAAACAACAATCTGTCTGGCTTGACCGTCTCGCCGGGCCCGCTGGCCCCTGTGTTTTCCGCCGCCACGACCAGCTATACGGTGGACGTGGCGAGCACCGTGGCCAGCATCACAGTTACGCCTACTCGGCAGGATTCCAACGCAACGATCACCGTGAATGGGCAAGCCGCCACGTCCGGACAGGCCCAAACGGTTACGTTGCGGGCAGCAGGTCTGAGTACCTCAATCCCTATCATGGTGACGGCTCCGAACGGCAGCTCCAAGACCTACACCATCACCGTTGACCGAGCGGCGCTAGCGAGCAATAACAACCTGTCGGCATTGAGCGTGACACCTGGCTCCTTGGCTCCCAATTTTGCTGCTGGCACGTTGAGCTACACAGTGAATGTTGCCACCAATGTCACCGAAGTGACCGTCACAGCCACCAAGGCCGACCCGAATGCGGTGACCTCCGGGAGTGTACCGAATAGCGGCCAAGCGACCATTCCGCTGAACGGAGCAGGAACAAGCACATCAGTGTCGATCACCGTGACCGCACCGAATGGCAGCTCCAAAACATACACCATCACGGTGGACCGAGCGGCACCTGCGACGCCTGCGGCCCCCCCTGCACCAACGAGCGCACCAGACCTGATACCTCAGTCTGACTCCTGCCCTCTTCTTGAACCTCCCGATCCTCTGGATCCCAACCAGTGCGCGCCTGGCACTAGTCGGGAAGACAATATTACCAACGTCAATACACCAAGCTTCACAATACCTCAACCAGGGGCCGGAGAAACACCACACCTCTATGTTGACGGGACGAAGGTCAAAGACGGATTTGATCAGGGAGCCACCACCCTTACTCCGCCGTCATCGCTGAGCGATGGGGTCCACTCGATTACCAGTACAGTATCCAACGGAGGGAGCGAGTCTGGCCAGAGCCCAGCTTTAAGTGTGACGATCGATACCGGAGCCCCTGGGACACCATTGCCATAAGTAGCCTGGCAGGAAATACCAACGGCGCGACCGCCTTAACGTTCACGAGGTTCCCCACAACCGTCTTGCTCTGTGACGGGGTACTCAATGAAGAAAGATCGAACTTAATTAGCATTTCCGCCGCCTCGTGCTCATTTCACCCTTCGTAACCCTTAGGACTCCTCAGCCACTAGGTTGACCCGACCGATCAGATTCGTTATACGTTTGATTGCGTAGTCTACGGCATTGGTCATGGCAGTTCGGTCTGGAGCCCTCTCTTGACCGGCTGACTACCCAGCGTATTCATCAAATACGAGCGTGTCCGTCACGTGAAACAAACAGAAAACCAGCAACTTCAATGAAACGCTTCTCCATCGTCGTGGGACCATATCTAGCCACCAGTCTTCTCATTGCCACTGCATTGAGCATCTACGGCTGCGGAGATTCAGCGTCAGTGAACCCAGTGGCAGAACTTCGCAACCTGACAGTCACGCCTGGAACGCTCACCCCAGCGTTTAATGGCGCTACGACCCAGTACAGCGTCGATCTGTCGAACAATGTTACAACGACGACCGTCACCGCTCAGCCTGCAGTATCCGGTGACACCGTGACGATCAATGGCCAAACCTCTACCAGCCTCGTCATTACGCTCGGGCCGGCAGGATCGACGACTCCTGTCAGTATCGTCGTGTCGGAATCAGGCAGTAACTCGAGAACCTATACCGTGCTCCTCAACAGAGCAGAGTTAACGGGAGATAATTCGCTGCAGCAGTTGTCGATCTCCTCCGGCACCCTCGACCCAGCATTTGATCCAAATACGCTGAACTACACCGTCAATGTCGCCAGCAGCATCACCAGTATAAGAGTGACGCCCACGGCGCAAGATCCTGCTGCCACACTCCGAGTGAACGGGCAAGCCGCCACCTCCGGTCAGGCCCTAACCATTCCATTGAGCGATCCTGGACAAAGTACCGTCGTCAGCATCGTTGTGACAGCCCAAAACGGTACGCCGCAACAGTACACCCTGGTCGTCTCTCGCGCAGCGCTCGGCGGGAACAATAATCTCCAGAGGTTGAGCGTATCGCCAGGATCTCTGTCCCCCTCATTCAGCGCAAGTCGAACCAGCTACTCGATCAGTGTGGGTGGAAGGGTCGAGAGCATTACCGTCACTGCAGCACCTGAGGATACGAATGCGAATCTGACGATCGAAGGACAAGATACGGGGTCGCGGGCCATCTCTTTGCCACCTGGTCCATCAAGAACCGAAGTCGAAGTGGTTGTGACCGCTCCGAATGGAATCCCAAAAACATACTTCATCACCGTGAACCGCGAGGCGCTTTCGGCTGATAACAACTTGGACACCCTCAGCGTGTCCCCAGGGACCCTGGACCCTGCCTTTTCTTCCGGCACCACGCAGTACACCGTCGAAGTGGCAACCCGTGTCACCGCAGTCACCGTCGCGGCCACCAAGTCTGATCCGAATGCCTTGATTTCTGGCGATATTCCCAATCAAGGACAAGCAACGATTCAGCTCGACGGACCAGGGACCAGCAAGCTTGTCAGGATCACCGTCGCTGCACCGAATGGAACCTCCAAGACGTACAACATCACTGTGAAACGATTGGCACCCTCGACGGACGCCAACCTATTTGACTTGCGGGTCAATTCCGGCACCTTGAATCCAGGATTTCGCTCCGGTGAGCTGAACTACACGGTTGATGTTGCAAGTGCCGCGGACAGCATCACTGTCTCCGCAACCAAATCGGACCCCGACGCCAGGATGTCCGCATTGGGACGAACGATCGCCAATCCTGGGATCCCAACCGGTAGTGTAACTGTGCCGCTTGGTCTGGGAACAAGCACGTCTATCGAGATCTCTGTGGTCGCAGAAGATCAGGTGAGCACGAGGACGTACACGATTAATGTGAACCGACCGTCCCGTTAGGATCGGGGGTTATTCTTCAGCACCTGAGGTCCGGTTCAACGGGAGATCCTTCCGACATTATCCCGATGGCGCCTGCTTGATGTCTTCAGACGAGGCTTGTCCTGACTGATCCCCATAGGAGGGCGGAGGATCGGCGTTGGGCGAGCTCATCGTAAGACGCCTCCTACTCCTTTCCTCTGACTCCCAATGCTGCTGGCTCCTCATCCGACCTGTTGAACTGAGCAGTTAGGATCAAGAGCGCCTACACCCCGCCTCGCCATACACAAGTAGGATAGACCGATCAGAAATCCTTTTCGTAAGATTAGCCCCTCCCGTCATAGTCCGGACGGATAGCTGGACCCGACAGGTTATCCAGCAGAGAAAGTGATTGGGTCCATCATGAGCGTCTTCGTCACCATCCTTGCACGCTATCTCGCTATCACTCTTCTCGTCGCAAACAGCTTGGCGGCCGGTGGGTGCAACGATACCGCGTCGATTGATCCTGGGCCTCAGCTCGCGAACCTTTCGGTCTCCGGTGTATCGCTTCAACCGCGTTTCGCCAGAGAAACAACCAGCTACAGTGTTGACCTCCCCAGCAACATTCCCGAGGTAACGGTCTCGGCAACCAAGTCTGATCCGAATGATGTGCTGTCTGGTGCAGTGACAGCCCCTGCAGGACAAGCCACCGGTCAGACTACGATTTCCTCACCAGGACCGGGGTCAAGCAAAGATGTCTCACTGACCGTCACTTCCTCGGACGGAAGATCGAAGATCTACACCCTTACCCTCATGGCCGTAACCCTCGGCGAGGACAACACTCTCAAGAGCTTGACCATCTCACCAGGCATCTTGTCTCCCGCCTTTTCTGCAGGAATCTTCGACTACATTCTGGACGTAAGTACCTCGGTCGATACCGTGACCGTCTTGGTAACCAAATCTGATCCCAGCGCTGTCATCTCAGGCGATGTGCCCAATGAAGGACAAGCGACGCTCACGCTTGATGGGCCGGGGACAACGAAGGTGGTTTCAATTGTCGTCACCGCACCAAATGGGACCTCAAAGACATATGCCATCGCTGTCAAACGAGCGAGGCCCTCGAGCGACAATCGCTTATCTAACTTAACGGTGCGCCCAGGATTCTTGGAGCCTGATTTCGCTTCAGGAACCCAGGACTATAGAACGGATATTACCAATGATGTGGACAGTGTGCTCATCTCTGCAACGAAATCCGATTCGAACGCAGTGCTGTCGGCGTTCGGTTCAGTGATTGCTGCAGCAGGAACGCCGACAGGACAAATACAGGTCCAAATACAGGGGCGACGCACCGAAGCGGAGATGACCATCACCGCACAGGATGGCGTGAGCCGAAGATCCTACACCATTACATTCATCCGATCTCGTCGATAAACAGAAGTCCGTGCGGTGAGGCTGTAGCTGATCTCCCCTCACGTTCTGATACCTCCGGCTCCTGAGGTTCAGCCCCCCTGGTAGTTTCATACATCGCCACAATCAGTCCCTGCAATAAGGAAGATGGTTCACCGTTGAGATCAGGCTATCTCTTCTTGTTCGACTGACGCCCCTCATTTCTGTCAATTCAATCTGTTGACCCGATTAGTCAGATCAGTTATAGAACAAAGTACTGCTCGACCTAACGTAAATCGTGACAAGCTGATATTGAACCCTATCGTAGTCCCGAGACCGATGCAAGAAAGAGAACACCCCTGCATGAAGCACGCACCGTCCATCACACAGCAATCCATCGTCGCTCTTTTGCTTATCACAATTGGTTTGGGTGCCTCCAGCTGTGGGGACTCAGCGTCGATTAACCCAGAAGTGGAACTTGGCAGCCTAACCATAAACTCCGGAACACTTCAGCCAGCCTTTGCGAGCACAACAACCCGATATAGCGTTGATCTCTCCACCAGCGTCACGAGTGTGGCTATCACCGCGCAACCGCGCGTGGCCGGCGACACGGTGACTATCGATGGCCAAGCGACAACGAGCCGGTCTATTACCGTAGGCCAGGCAGGAGAGCCCCCCACGGTCGTCAGCATTGTGGTATCCGAATCGACGACCAAGTCGAGAACCTATACGGTTGTTCTCAACAAGGTCTCCTTAGCAGGCAACAACGACTTGTCGAAATTGTTGGTCATACCCGCCGGATTGTCCCCCGCGTTCGCTTCGAGCGAGCAAAACTACACCTTGGACGTGGCGACCGATGTCACCTCGGTAATTATGGCCGCAACCAAGTCCGATCCGAACGCCGTGCTTTCTGGTGATGTACCCAATGACGGTCAAGCAGTGATCCCTCTCGGTGGGCCAGGAACAACCAAAGATGTGTTAATGACCGTCACCGCACAGAATGGCTCCGCAAAGACCTACCGCATCACCATCAAACGAGCGGCGCCCATGAACAACAATAATCTGTCTGCCTTGAGCGTGAACGCCGGCACCTTAGATCCAGCCTTTGCGGCCGGTATACTGAGCTACACGGTGAACGTAGCGAGCGGCGTTGACAGCATAACCGTTTTAGCAACCAAGTCTGATCCGCAGGCCGTGATGTCCGCTTTCGGCTCGGTAATCGCCGCGGCAGGAACTCCAACGGGTCAAGCGTCCACTTCGCTGGGGCTAGGCATAACCACACCTGTATCGTTGACCGTCAGGGCGCCGGATGGAAGTCCAAAAACATACACCGTAAACGTATTCCGACCGAGTCGCTAAAAGACCGCTCGATCTTCCGCTACTGGTATAGGCGGCTATAGCCAGGAACACAGACTCGTAGCGGCAAAAGATTTTACCGCTTCGGATCCAGCTCGATCAGTCCCTTACGAATGGCGGTGATGGCGGCTTGTGTGCGATCGTAGACCTGCAGCTTGTGGAAGATGTTCCGGACGTGATTCTTTACGGTCTTTTCGCTCAAATCAAGGCTGTTGGCGATCTCCTTGTTGGTTTTCCCATCCGCCACCAATCGTAAGACAGTGATTTCACGCTCGGTCAAATCATGTTCGGCCCACGCCGACTTCTTCCCTTTCTTTTGAGCCATCAGCGAGAATTCAGCCAAAATTTTACTGGCGACTGAGGGATGGATCAGCGATTCACCACGAGAGATCGCACGAATGGCCACAACGATCTGAGACGATTCGGAATCTTTCAATAAGTATCCTGTGGCTCCCGCACGCACGAGGTCGAAGATGTACTGTTGTTCTTCGTACATCGTCAGCGCGACAATGCCGATGTGCGGAAACTCACGTTTGATTTGTCGTGTAGCCTCCACCCCGCCCATCTTCGGCATACTCACATCCATGAGAATCACATCGGGAAGCAGCGTGCGGGCTTTCTCGACGGCCTCGACTCCATCCTGGGCTTCGCCGATGACGTGAATATCTTCTTTCGTTTTGAGAATGGCCGCCAATCCTTCTCGGACCACCCGATGGTCGTCGGCGATGAGGACTTTAATCTTCTCCATTGCCTATCTCCTCCTTATTGCCCAACGGCACTTCAACGATGAGTTTGGTGCCTTTCCCTGGCTTGGATTCCACACGGCCTTCCCCGCCAACTAATCGCGCTCGCTCCAAGATACCCTTGATCCCAAAATGGTCCCATTTTTCGGGGTCGCGGAGAACATTCTCCATGTCAAAGCCCACCCCGTTGTCGGTAATCATAACTCGTAACAAGTCGACATCCATATCCAGCTTGATCGACACCTTATCGGCTTTTGCATGTTTCTCGACGTTGCTCAGAGCTTCCTGGATGATCCGGAAGAGAAAGACCTTGGTTCGCGGGAAAAGACTCCGCTCATCCCCCGTCACGGTAAACTTTGTGGCAATGTGCGTCTGAGTCTGGTACGACGCAAAATAATTCGTAAGGCCGGGAATGAGATCCATCTTGTCATAGTGCAGCGGACGTAGGTTAAAGATCACTTGGCGGGCTTCCTGAATGGCCAGTTTGAGTTGAGCCTTGCTCTCCTTGATGGTGGCCAAACTCGCGCGTGGGTTCTTTCGGATCAGCTGTTGGCAGAGATCCAGTTTGAAGTTTACGCCCGCCAAAATCTGAACGAATCCGTCGTGGATCTCGCACGCAATCCTGGTTCGTTCGTCCGTCACAGCCGCGCCCGTTTCTTTGACATAGAGTCGATAAAGTGACTGATATTTATTCAACGTTTTCTCGATCTCCGCCGTCGCACGAATGCGGGCCTCAATCAATTCCCACATGAATTTTGCGCTGGCACCGCTGATGATGGTCACCCCCATACGGTGGAAATCTTGGAGAAACTGCCAGACTTCTGCATCACCAGACACATCGATGATCAAGTCAACACGCTCCATCGTCAACAACTGCCGATAGTCGTGGGTAATCGGAATGTTCAATTGTTGGGCTAACTCCAACCCGGGCGCCCCCGGACTGACCTCTGCCACACCGACGATCTGAACAAGAGGATCGTTCGCAAAAATTTCCATCAGCGCCGTGCCACCTCGACCGGCGCCGATAATGGCGACACTCGTCGCCACCGGAGTCGGCGTGTTTCGTCGCCCGCTCTGAGAGAGTGGTTTGATCATCGGATTGAAACTTCCCTCGCTCAGTTCATCAACTACCGGAACAGCAGGACGTTGGAGGAGAATAGTGCGAACGAAGCGGGGGAAAATCTGAGAACAATGCGGGTCTGAGGCTAACGTTCGCGTCCTTGTTGAGCCAACGTCTTCAACTCGTCCATGAATTGCTCGATGTCCTTGAACTCCCGATAGACGGATGCAAACCGAACATAGGCAACCTGGTCCAGTTGATGCAGCTCTCGCATGACTTCCTCTCCCACCACCCGGCTTTCGATCTCCGTTTCGCCCATTTCCTGAATCCGCTTCTCGATCCGGTCGGTCACAGCTTCGATTGTTCCGGTGCTGATGGGCCGCTTTTCACAGGCTTTCTTCATCCCGAGAAGAATTTTGGTGCGGTCAAATGACTCCCGGCGACCATCCTTCTTCACCACGACCGGCAAAATTTCTTCAACCCGCTCGTAGGTGGTATAGCGACGTTTACAACTCAAACATTCACGGCGTCGACGAATGACCTCGCCTTCTTTGGCCATTCGAGAATCGACCACCTTGTCTTCGAGTTCATCGCAGAAGGGACATTTCACTGGGGGCGACCTGCTCTCTCGCTATCGGCTGACTGCTAGTAGGGGTGAAAGATGGGGAACCGAGCACACAAGGCCTTGGCTTGCATACGAACTTCTTCGAGCACGTCTGCTTCCTGCCGATGCTGGAGAACACGGTCAACTAAGCCAACGATTTGTTTCATCTCAGGTTCGCGCATCCCGCGCGTGGACACGATCGGCGACCCCAGCCGGATGCCGCTGGCGACGGCTGGTGGCTTTTCGTCGTAGGGCACGGCGTTCTTATTGACGATAATTCCGGCCGCATCAAGCGCCGCATCCGCCTCTTTCCCTGTGATCCCTTTGTTCGTGAGATTGAGGAGCATTAAGTGCGTGTCCGTTCCGCCCGAGACGATTTTGTAGCCGCGATCCACGAATTCCTTGGCCAATGCCTTCGCATTGGCCAGAACTTGCTGTTGATAGCGCTTGAACGACGGAGACAAGGCCTCCTTGAAGGCCACCGCTTTGGCAGCGATCACATGCATAAGCGGTCCGCCCTGCAGACCGGGAAATACCAGCTTGTCGACTCCCTTCGCATGCTCGGCTTTACACATCGTGACGCCGCCACGCGGACCGCGGAGCGTCTTATGGGTCGTCGTTGTGACGAAATCGGCGTAAGGGACGGGATTCGGATGAAGCCCGGCTGCAATAAGCCCGGCAATGTGGGCAATATCCACGAGCAGATAGGCGCCGACCGACTTGGCAATTTGTTGGAACCTGGGAAAATCTAAGACGCGAGCATAGGCACTGGCACCGACGACGATCATGCGCGGACGGCATTCTTCCGCGACCTTTTGAACAGCATCATAGTCGATGGTTTCCGTCTGGCGATCGACGCC
The DNA here is from genome assembly GCA_029881435.1 of Nitrospira sp. Lineage (GTDB taxonomy): Bacteria > Nitrospirota > Nitrospiria > Nitrospirales > Nitrospiraceae > Nitrospira_D. The sequence goes on along the minus strand of JAOUMR010000052.1, from coordinate 3,428 downwards.
ATAGGAGAAGACTCGGAAAAGGATCCCAGAGAAGTTGACTTTGCTCCCGTGCGTAAGATGTCCACCCTGAGCGAGGTCCATTCCTAAAATGGTGTCTCCCGCCTTCAACACCGACAAATACGCGGCCATGTTGGCCTGCGAGCCTGAATGTGGTTGCACATTGACGTGCTCGGCCCCGAAGATCTCCTTACAGCGCTGAATCGCTAAGTCTTCGACCGCATCAGCATGCTGACACCCACCATAGTAACGCTTGCCGGGATAGCCTTCCGCATACTTGTTGGTGAGCAAAGAGCCTTGCGCCGCTAAGACCGCGGGACTGGCAAAATTTTCCGACGCAATCAAAAGCAGCTTCTCACGCTGCCGAACTTCTTCGGCTTCGATTGCGGCGTAGACATCGGGATCTGCCGCCTTCAACGCATCCCAGGAACCAATCGCGTCGCTACTCATCTTCTCCATGGTTCACATTCCTACGCCGATGGCTCTTCCGGCTCTTGTTTCTTCACGACGTGAACAGTTACCGCCGCCGCCACATCCCTGGGCATCTTGATGGGCACAGACGTCGTTCCAAGTTCTTTGATCGGTTGTGCCAACTGGATCTTTCGCCGATCTACGGTCACACCTTGCGCCGCGAGTCCTTCGGCAATGTCCTTGGTGGTGACGGAGCCGAACAGTTTGTCGTCCTTGCCCGCTTGCATCTCAATCGTCAGCGAGACCGCCGACACCTTCTTGGCATAGGTCTCAATTTCGAGTTTTTCTTTCTTGGCCTTCTCCGCTGCCACTCGCTTGACATGCTCGAACGCCTTGATGCTCCGACCGTCCGCTTCCACAGCTTTGCGGCGCGGCAAGAGATAGTTTCGTGCAAACCCATCGGCGACGTTAATGAGGTCGCCGAGATGTCCTACCCCTTCCAGGGTCTCTTGTAGAATGACTTTCATACCCCTACTCCTTCACATGATAAAGTGCTCGAGGATACTGACCTGACTGCGAAATGTCAATTCGGAGAAGAGCCTCGAAGGCGAGTCAGTGAATCACGCCGAGCGCGCGTCCTACCTTCGCGAACGCGCCCACGGCTTGTTTCAGCTGAGCAGTTGTATGGGCTGCCGACATCTGAGTCCTGATTCTGGCCTGCCCTTGCGGAACCACCGGATAACTGAACCCGACCACGTAGACGCCTTCTTCCAGTAAAGCCTCCGCCATTGACGTCGCAAGGGCGGCATCGCCGAACATCACCGGAATGATCGGGTGCTCGCCCGGAACGAGCCGGAATCCGAGCTTGGTCAGCTCGTCCCGAAAAAAGGCGGCATTGGCACGAAGCTGCTCTCTGAGGTGGTCGCCCTGTTTCACAAGATCAAGTGCACATAATGCCCCAGCCGCGACTGGAGGAGGGAGCGCGTTTGAGAACAGATAGGGCCTTGATCGCTGACGCAGCAGCTCGATCACCTCGGCCTTGCCCGATGTAAATCCCCCGGTTGCCCCACCGAGTGTTTTGCCCAACGTACTCGTCACGATTTCGATGCGGTCGGCTACGCCGAAATGAGCTGGTGTACCCCTCCCCGCTGGACCAAGAACTCCAGTGGCATGGCTGTCATCAACGACCACCGCCGCATCGTACCGTTCCGCCAGCTCCACGATTCGGTCGAGTTTGGCCAGATCGCCGTCCATGGAGAAGACCCCATCGGTGGCAATCAGGCGCAGGCGGCATCCACTCGCTTCCCGGAGCCGCACTTCAAGCTCCTCCATATTAGAATGGGAATACCGAAATCGCTTGGCCTTACACAGCCTGATGCCGTCGATCAGGCTGGCATGGTTCAACGCATCGCTAATGACGGCATCACGCTCATCTACCAGCACTTCGAAGAGGCCCCCATTCGCATCAAAACAGGAGCTGTAGAGGATGGTGTCTTCCGTCCCTAGAAACGCACTGACAGCCTGTTCCAGCTGCTTATGCAGATCCTGCGTGCCGCAAATAAACCGCACCGAGGCCATGCCATAGCCGTGTGTGTCCAACCCTTTTTGAGCTGCCAGTACAATGGAGGGATGATTCGCGAGACCCAGATAATTGTTGCCGCAGAGATTGAGAACCTGACCTTGCGCCACGCGGATCTCGGCCCCTTGTGGACCCACCAATCGACGCTCAGTCTTGTACAAGCCTTGAGATCTGATCTCGGCAAGCTGGGCTTCGAGAGCGTTCTTGAAAGACGAATAGGCCATGGATGAATCGAGAGGACTGAGAGGGAAGGACAGTCCTTATACCTCAGTGCTATTCTGGGATCAACACCACTTTGCCGCACTGTCCCGATTGAATCAACTCGAAGCCGGTCGCGAACTCGCTCAGTGGAAACGAATGCGTGATGACCGGCCGAATATCGAGGCCAGCCTTGAAGAGGCCCGCCAGCCGATACCAGGTACCGAAGAGACGACGACCGGTGATCCCATAGACGCGGATACCCTTAAAAATCATCTCGTTCGGCAAATCAAAACAGACAGGCCCCGTGGAAATGCCGAAAAGAGTCACGCGCCCACCATTCTTGACGGCTTGAAAGGCTTGGTGCATGGCTGTCGGATTTCCTGACATCTCCAGCGCGGCATCGACTCCTTCCCCGGCTGTGATATCCAGGATCGCTGCCGCAATGTGTTCAGACGAGTCGACCTTCGCATTGAAGGCATGGTCCACGCCAACCTGCTTCGCCAAGCCCAGCCGATAGTCACTGATATCCGACGCAATGATGGTGGCTGCCCCCGCTGTTCGTGCCACAGCGGCGGCAAACAGCCCCGTTGGTCCGCACCCCGTAATCAACACCGTATGCCCGGTCAGGTCTTCAGCAAGCGCCGCGTCAACAGCATTGCCGAGCGGCTCCTGTACGCAGGCTAGCTCGGGTGGAATCTTTGGATCCGTCCGCCACAACACATTTTCTGGCAATGTGACATATTGCGCGTACGATCCGTCTCGATCGATCCCCAGAATTTTGTAATTCTTGCACACGTGCGCTTGGCCCGTGCGACATTGAAAGCAGCCCCCACACGTGAGGTGCGATTCGGCGGCGACATAATCGCCAACCTTGACGAGAGAGACGTCACGCCCCACCTCTACCACGTGGCCGCACAGTTCGTGGCCGATAATCCGCGGGGGATGGATCCGCCGTTGCGCCCATTCGTCCCAACGATAGATATGGACGTCCGTTCCACACAGTGAGGTAGCCGCTATTTTCACGACGGCATCATGGGGGCCCGGCGTGGGGTCGGCCCACGTGGTGAGGGTTAAACCTGGCCCAGCGGTGCTTTTGACGAGGGCTTGCATGCATACATTGTATACCAAGTTCCACAGTGAGCTATGATTGAAAGTTGTGTATGGCAGGATCGGAAAGGGCGGCGTACTCTTGATGGTCAACCACGATCATCCACCTTTTACAAGGAGTGAATACGCCGCA
>JAOUMR010000051.1 GCA_029881435.1 Nitrospira sp. | reverse complement strand
AACCCGTCAACCATCATGACGGATCCGGAGTTGGCTGATCGGACGTATGTGGAGCCGATCACTGTCGAGGTGGTTGAGCGCGTGATTGCTCGTGAGCATCCCGATGCCTTGCTTCCGACCATGGGCGGCCAAACGGCTCTCAACACCACCATGGGATTAGTGAAACAAGGAGTCCTTGAGAAATATGGGGTGAAGCTCATCGGTGCCTCGGCTGAAGCCATTCATAAAGCTGAGGATCGGGAAGCGTTTAAGCAGGCGATGCAGCGGATCGGCCTCCGAGTACCAACGAGCGGCACGGCACACAATCGGCAGGAGGCCGTGGCCATTCTGGAGACTATTGGATTTCCTGCGATTATTCGACCGTCGTTTACGATGGGAGGCACCGGTGGGAACATCGCGTATAACCGAGAAGAATTCGAGAAGCTGATTGATTGGGCACTCGCCATGAGCCCAGTCAGTCAAGTCCTGATCGAAGAATCGGTCATCGGATGGAAAGAGTACGAACTCGAGGTTATGCGGGATCTCAAAGACAATGTCGTCATTGTCTGTCCCATTGAAAATTTTGATCCGATGGGCGTGCATACTGGAGACAGCATCACCGTCGCGCCGGCGATGACGTTGACCGACAAAGAATATCAATGCATGCGTGATGCAGCGCTTCGTGTGATCCGAGAGATCGGTGTAGATACGGGTGGATCGAACATTCAGTTTGGCGTCAACCCGGCGAACGGGGAGATGGTCGTCATTGAAATGAACCCTCGGGTTTCGCGGAGTTCGGCGCTGGCGTCGAAAGCAACCGGATTCCCGATCGCAAAAATTGCCGCCAAGCTTGCCGTTGGATACACATTGGATGAAATCACCAATGACATTACCGGTGTCACCAAGGCGTCCTTTGAACCGGCGATCGATTATGTGGTGGTGAAGATTCCTCGGTTTGCGTTCCAAAAGTTCAAGGGGGCCGATCCGACCTTGACCACACAAATGAAGTCGGTCGGCGAAGTGATGGCGATCGGACGGACGTTCAAGGAATCCTTGCAGAAGGCCATTCGATCGCTCGAATTAGACTTGAACGGCTTGGTTTCCAGGCTTGGAATTGATCGAGGTATACCGGCCGAGTTTGATCGACAGGCGGCGAACGAAAAACTTGACCGTATGCTTCGCAGCCCGCTTCCGGAACGGCTGTGGTACCTGGCCGATGCCATGCGACTGGGGTTGACGGATGAAGAGCTGTTCGCCACGACCATGGTCGATCCCTGGTTCTTGGCGCAGGTAAGGCAGGTGATTGTTTTTGAGCATATGCTGGTCGAACATGCCGCCGATCCAAGCTCAGTGCTGCGCGGTGCGACACTCTGGGATGCGAAAGAGCTTGGATTTTCCGATGAGCGCATCGCGTATTTGCTGGGCTGTGAGGCGTCCGAGGTCACCAGAGCGCGCATGGAACATCCGACACGGGGGGTCACCTATAAGCGAGTGGATACCTGCGCGGCTGAATTCGAAGCGCAAACCCCATACCTGTATTCGACGTATGGGAGAGAGTGTGAAGCTCGACCATCAGACCGGAGGAAAGTGGTCATTCTTGGTGGAGGGCCAAATCGCATTGGACAGGGAATCGAGTTTGACTACTGTTGTGTCCATGCCGCGATGGCACTCCGAGAAGATGAGGTCGATACGATCATGGTGAACTGCAACCCAGAAACCGTGAGCACTGATTACGACACGTCTGATCGACTCTATTTCGAGCCACTCACGCAGGAAGATGTGCTGAATCTGATTCATCGCGAGCAGCCGATCGGAGTCGTCTTGCAGTTTGGTGGCCAAACGCCCTTGAAATTGGCTCTTCCGTTATCGAAGGCCGGTGTGAAGATTCTTGGTACGAGTCCGGACGCCATCGATTTAGCCGAAGATCGAGAACGGTTCCGTGAGCTTCTAACGAAGTTGGGATTACAGCAGGCGGAAAGCGGAATGGCTCGATCAATTGAGGAAGCTGTGCAGATCGCAGGAAGAGTCAGCTATCCGGTCATGGTCCGACCGTCTTATGTCTTGGGCGGGCGTTCGATGCAGATCGTCTACGACGAATCCGGCCTGTTGGAGTATATGCAATCGGCGGTGAAAGCGTCGCCCAATCATCCCGTGCTGATCGATAAGTATCTGGCCGATGCGATCGAGGTCGATGCGGATGCCATTTCCGACGGAGACACCGTGGTTGTGGCGGGTATCATGGAACATATCGAGGAAGCGGGTGTGCATTCCGGCGACTCCGCCTGCTCGCTCCCTCCATACACCTTGGATAAGGCCATTGTTCGTGAGATTGAGCGTCAAATGCGTATGTTAGCGTTGGAACTCGGGGTCATCGGTCTGATGAATGCGCAGTTTGCCGTAAAAGGTCGAACAATCTACGTGCTCGAGGTGAATCCACGCGGGTCTCGAACCGTGCCGTTCGTCAGCAAAGCCATAGGCGTGCCGCTCGCCAAAATAGCCATGAAAGTCATGATGGGAAAGACTCTCAAGGAACTCGGCTTTACCAGCGCCCCTCTGCCTGAGCATTTCTCGGTGAAAGAAGCCGTTTTCCCGTTTAATAAATTTCCCGGCGTTGATGTGTTGTTGGGGCCGGAGATGAAATCGACCGGCGAAGTGATGGGGATCGACGCCGATTTTGGATGGGCGTTTGCCAAATCGCAAGCGGGAGCCGGGGCAGGCCTTCCCACGGTAGGGACGGCATTCATCAGTGTAAAAGAATCCGATCGCGCGGCGGCTCTTGAAGTCGGGAAAGTATTGAACAGGTTCGGCATGCGCATCCAAGGAACGAGTGGAACAGCGGGATATTTGCGTGAGCATGGGCTTCCCGTAGACGTTGTCAATAAGGTGGCCGAAGGGAGGCCTCACATCGTCGATCACATTAAAAATGGTTCGGTAGCGCTCGTGGTCAATACGGTGCGAACCGCCTCGGCTCATGCCGATTCATTGTCGATCAGGAGAGAGGCCTTGCATCGAGGCATCCCATATTTTACAACGATGCGTGGCGCCCATGCGGCGGCCATGGGAATTGAAGCTGTTCTGAAAAAAACTCTATCGATCCGTTCACTGCAAGAGTATCATCATACATAAATCGTTCAGGAGACAGTGGAGCATGCCCACACCAATTACAAAGAAAGGCCATGACGCACTCAAGGCGGAATTGGATCGCCTGCGAAAAATTGAGCGGCCCAAGGTGATTGAGGCGATCGCGGAGGCGAGAGCGCATGGAGATCTTAGCGAGAATGCCGAGTACGATGCGGCCAAAGAACGCCAAGGATTCATCGAGTCAAGGATCTCGGAGATTGTGACGAAACTAGCCGATGCCCGCATCGTTGAAATTGCGGGACGCACGAGCGATACTATTGTCTTTGGCGCGACGGTGTTGGTTGTGGAACAAGAGTCGCAAGACAAGAAGCGGTACACGTTGGTCGGGCAAGATGAAGCCGACATGAAGTTCAACAAGATTTCCGTACAGTCCCCTGTCGGGCGCGCACTCATCGGTAAGCGAGTCGGAGACTTTGTTGAAGTCAAAACTCCCGTGAAGATGGTTGAATACGAGGTCGTGGAGATCAAATTCGAGGAATGCTGACGTGCCGGCGTCACGCCCTCTCATTGCCCTTCTGACAGATTTTGGTGAGCGCGACTGGTTCGTCGCGAGCATGAAGGGTGTGATCCTGACCCTCAACCCCAATGCCAGGGTCGTCGATATCTCCCATCAAATTCCGTCGCATCAGATCGATGAAGCCAGCTATGTGCTCGGCGCCTGTTACCGCCATTTTCCGGACGGCACGATCTATGTCTGTATCGTGGATCCCGGGGTTGGAAGCGCCAGGCGCGCGATCCTTGCGACCACATCGCGCTATAGTTTTTTGGCGCCGGATAACGGCTTGCTCAGTCACGTCTTGGAACATGAGCAGGACGTCAAAATTCGGCAGATCGAGGAGGCGCGCTATCGGTTGCCTTCGGAAGGGCGTACGTTTGACGGGCGTGATCTGTTCGCTCCGGTCGCCGCCATGCTTGCCAGCGGGGAGCCGCCCTCATTTTTTGGGCAGGTGATCAATGATCCGATGAAAAGCCTGGTATGGGCGCCGCAGCAGCAAGATCAAATATTGATTGGAAGGATTGAATACATCGATCGCTTCGGCAATCTAATCTCAAATGTCACGGCGAAACAGGTACGGGAATTTCAGGCAACCATTGGTCTGGCAAAAATCGAGATCCATATCGGAACGCATATCGTGACCAAATTGGTAGGAAGCTACAGTCAGGGGGACGGAGAGAGTCCTGCCGCGCTGATTAACAGTGGCGGGTTCTTGGAGATTTTTCTGCAGGAGGACAGCGCGGCTCGATGTCTGCACGTCGATGTGGGCGAGGAAGTGCGACTCTGTTGAGAGTTGTTATCTTATTGCTGTATCGATGTGATCGCAGACATGGCTAGCAAAGGGAAGTGAGCAGGTGAAGGCAGGTGAGACGGCGTTCAAGACGTGCATAGATCGATCGTCACCTTCCAGGACGAAATCCATTTCTAATTTCTTTTTGGTGATGTCGAGCAGCTGCGCTCTGATGCCCGGACGGCCCCATTTGTAGTAGTTGCGTTCCTCTACACCCTCAGCGAGTACCGAGGCCAGTGAGACCATCGTGCTCCGCGAGTATTTTGTCAGCTCCTCCATCGCCAAGCGTCTAAAATCAAATCCAGCTCCAGCGAGTAGCCCGAGTCCTCGACTCGCGACTTCGATTAGCTCACCGAACCTGAAATTCCCCATTCCTTCATAGTTTTCCCGCCATAGGGCCGGGATGGCTGTCGGCCCGATCTTGGCTTTCCCGTCGGCTGTGATCGTGAAATGGACGCCGAGAAACGGATTCCTGAGATCTGGCACGGGGTAAATGTTCGTGCGAATCGCGCCGGGTGGTTCATCGGAGTAGAGGTACAGGCCTTTGAATGGTAGGATTCGGTACTTCTCAGAAAACCCATAGTCCATGGCAATCTTATCGGCATACAGACCTGCGGCGTTCACGACATACCCGGCCTCAATGCTGTCGTGGTTCGTGCGGACTGCGTTTGATTCTCGTCCGTGATACGCCGTACCGCAGTGAATCGCGACACCTTCTCGGATGGCATCCTGGTGCATGGCCTCGATGACCTGGAGGGGGTTCACTGTTGAGGTGCGAGGTGAGAACAGTGCGCGTTGGTACGTTTTGACTCGGGGTTCAATGGACTTAGCGTCTGCCTCTGTCATCGCCTGCAGCTCGATGCCATTGATCTGACCTCGTCGTAGTAATTCGTCGAGCGACGGTAAGTCGCTGGCATCCTTGGCCACGACGAGTTTGCCGCATCTGTTGAGCGGGATTCGCTTCTCGTCGCAATAGACGGTCAGCTGTTCGTTCCCGAGGCGGGTGAATTTCGCTTTCAGGCTATCCGGCGAATAGTAGAAACCCGCGTGGAGGACCCCGCTGTTTCGTCCACTGGCGTGGGCGCCACATGAGGGCTCCTTTTCGATTAACAACACACGCGTATCTCTGCGGCGTCTACGCAGTTCACGGGCGATGCTGAGGCCAATGACTCCACCACCGATGACGAGAAAATCACACGTTCGCATGTGGATTGGCGATTCTTCTACTGGTTCGTTGGAACATAGAGGTGATACTCAGTCGATGCGCAAAGTCTCTATGGATTCTTGGATGATTTCCACCATTTTCTTTAATTCTTCTGCCGTTGTCGAGAGGGGTGGTATGAGCACGAGCACGTTGCCGATAGGTCTTAAGATCAGCCCCTTGGAACGGGCAATTGCTGCCACGCGATGACCAGCTTTGACACCGAGTGGATAGGGTTCTTTCGTGATCTTCTCTTGGACTAATTCGATACCTGCCATGAATCCGCTCTGCCGGATGTCGCCGACATGGGAGATCTTCGCCAGTGGCTTCAGCCATCGACTCAGCATCTTGATCTTTGAGGAAAGCCGGGACAGTGTTTTCTCTTGTCGAAAAACCTGTAGATTCGCGAGGGCGAGGGAACAGCCCAGTGGATTGCCGGTAAAACTGTGGCCATGGAAGAAGGTCCTGAACTCGTCATAGGTCCCAAGAAACCCTTGGTAGATTTCATCGGTCGTCAACGTCACCGCCAACGGCATGTACCCGCCGGTCAGTCCCTTGCTGACGGCCATCAGATCAGGCGTAATGTTTTCGTGCTCACAGGCGAACATCTTTCCGGTGCGTCCAAAACCGGTTGCGACTTCGTCAGCAATCAACAGTACATTATATTTCGTGCAGAGCTCTCGAATGCGTTTCAGATAGCCGGCCGGCTGGGGAATCATACCGGCAGCTGCCTGCATCAGCGGTTCGATGATGAATCCGGCGAGGTCACGGTGACGGTGCTTCAATATCTGTTCAATCGGCTCGATGCAGGCCATCCGGCAAGAGGGATAGGTGAGTTGAAGCGGGCAGTGGTAACAATGAGGCGGTTCTGCCTCCATGGTGGGGAAAAGCAGCGGCTTAAAGCGTGAATGGAAGATCGCGATGTTCCCGACGCTCACGGCACCGATCGTATCCCCGTGGTATGCCAATTTGAGGTGAAGAAAGGTGTTTTTGGGGCCGGCTTTAGGGTGACGCTGTTGCCAATACTGCACCGCCATTTTCAACGCGATTTCGACTGCCGTAGAACCATTGTCGGAATAGAAGACGCGGGTGAGTCCCTTCGGAGCAATTCGAATTAACTTGCGCGCCAGCTCAATGGCTGGTGGATTGGAGAGGCCCAGGAAGGTCGAGTGAGCGATCTTGTCGAGTTGCTTCTTGAGCGCACGATTAAGGGCCGGATGTCGATGCCCATGGAGATTCACCCAGATCGACGATGTGCCGTCGAGATATCGTTTCCCCTCTGTATCGATGAGGTACGACCCCTTTCCACGGTCGATGATGACGGGATCTTCTTGTTCCCACTCCTGCATTTGGGTAAACGGATGCCAGAGATAGCGACGGTCCCATTCGATCAGTTGTCGGGTTGTGGGTTGTCGTCCCATGGCGCTCAAACATACATCATCCGACACCGCTTACTCGTCTTACCGTGAAGAAGGGCAGCAGTCATAACCGATGGAGAGGGAATGGCCCATGACAAGACGATCGGTCGCGTGCGGGGCGTGATTATAAGGGCGGGCGATCTCTTTGACAACCTCTGAGGCAGTTACTATAATGAACCGATTTTTTACGAATGAGCTAGGATTTGCAAAGCCTTATACGAAATTTTTCAATCATTGCTCATATCGATCACGGCAAATCAACCCTCGCTGACCGGTTCCTAGAAGCTACTGGCGCAGTCACTGCTCGAGAGGCCAAAGAACAGATCCTTGATGCCATGGATCTTGAGCGGGAACGTGGCATTACGATCAAAGCCCACGCAGTGGCCATCAGGTACCGGGCGCAGAACGGGAAGACGTATGCCTTGCATTTGATCGATACGCCTGGGCACGTCGATTTTACTTATGAGGTCTCACGGAGCCTTGCGGCTTGTGAGGGGGCGCTGTTGCTCGTCGACGCGACGCAAGGGGTGCAGGCGCAGACCATTGCCAATGTGAATTTGGCGATGGCCAATAACCTCACGATTATTCCCGTCATTAATAAGATTGATTTGGCCAGTGCCGATGTTGAAGGCACGAAGCACTCGATCTCTGAAGTGCTCCAGCTTGATGCCGACGATGCTCTGCCCATCAGCGCGAAGGATGGCAAAGGCGTGCCGGAAGTGTTGGAAGCGATCATTGCCAAGGTTCCTCCTCCCTCCGGTGATCCGCAGGCCCCTCTGAAAGCGCTCATTTTCGACTCCTGGTTCGACAATTATCAGGGTGTGATCGTTCTTGCGCGAGTGGTCGACGGATCCATTCGACCGGGCATGAAGATCAAAGTCATGTCGAACAACCGGACGTTTGAGGTCATGGAAGTCGGCCAGTTCACGCCTAAACGAACCAAGAAATCCGAGCTCCTGACCGGCGAGGTGGGGTACCTGTGTGCCAACATGCGAGAAGTCGCCGACGTCAAAATTGGTGATACACTGACGGACGCCGTTTCGCCCACCGCTGCGCCGTTCCCCGGATACAAGGAGGTCAAGCCTCTGGTATTCTGCGGGCTCTATCCCACCGACACGAGCCGTTATGAAGATTTACGAGACGCGTTGATCAAACTGCGATTGAACGATTCCTCGTTCGCCTATGAGCCTGAGACATCGCTCGCGTTGGGGTTCGGTTTTCGCTGCGGCTTTTTGGGCTTGCTACACATGGAAATAATTCAGGAGCGGCTCGAGCGTGAATACAATCTTACGCTCCTCACGACTGCTCCGACCGTCGTCTATCGCGTCCTGACCACAAAGGGCGACGTGTTGGAGGTCAATAACCCGACGCAGCTCCCGCCTCCCAGTAGTATCGAGTCATTCGAGGAGCCGTTTATTTTGGCCTCGATCATTACGCCTGAGCGGTACATGGGGGCCATTCTCCAGCTCTGTCAGGAGCGTCGAGGCATCCAGAAGGGCATGCATTTTCTCGATCCGACCAGGGTCGTGATCAGTTATGAATTGCCCTTGAACGAAGTCATCCTCGATTTTTACGATAAGCTCAAGTCGCGCACGCAAGGCTATGCGTCGCTCGACTACGAGGTGCTCGGCTACCGCGAGTCCGATCTTGTCCGGCTCGATATTCTCTTGAACGGCGAGGCGGTCGATGCCTTGTCTTTTATCACGCATAAGGATCGTTCCGTCCAGCGTGGGCGTCAGCTTGCCGAGAAAATGAAGGAGCTGATTCCACGGCAGATGTACGAGATTGCTATTCAGGCCGCGATCGGAAGTAAGATCGTTGCGCGTGAGACCATCGGCGCAATGAAGAAGAACGTGCTGGCGAAATGCTACGGTGGCGATATTACACGCAAACGGAAGTTGTTAGAGAAGCAGAAGGAAGGAAAAAAACGCATGAAAGCAGTCGGGAGTGTTGAAGTCCCGCAGGAAGCCTTCTTGGCTATCTTGAAAGTCGGAGACGAATGAGCCTAGATCAAAACCCAAGAAATGTGGAGAAGCTATCCGATTCACCACGGGCCGGAGAGCCGGCGCTTTCCGGTGCCAAGCTGACGGAGCGCTCGGATCAACCGGGACGTAAGTCCATTGTCCGAGAGTATGCGGAAGCCATCATCGTGGCCATGCTGCTTGCGTTTGCCATCCGCGTGTTCGTCGTCCAGGCGTTTAAGATTCCATCGGGATCGATGATTCCCACCTTGCAGATCGGCGATCACATCTTGGTCAGCAAGTTGTCCTATGGCCTGCAGTGGCCGACGGACTGCAAAATGCTCTGGAGCTTCCCGCCGGTCAATTGCTACACCTCCACCACCGTGATTACCTTCGGCCAACCGGACCGTGGTGACATCGTCGTGTTTCGCTTCCCTGAAGATGAAGAAAAAGACTTCATCAAACGAATCGTGGGATTGCCTGGGGATACCATCCAGCTTCGGAACAAAGTCGTACTCGTAAACGGTCAGCCGCTCGACGACAAAGCCTTTACCCAACGAATCGATCCCGGAGTGATCGATAGCAGCATCAACCCACGTGACAATTTCGGACCGGTGACGGTCCCTGACGGATCCTATTTTGTGATGGGCGATAATCGCGACCAGAGTCTGGACAGCCGATTTTGGGGGTACGTGCGAGAAGAGAAGATCCGCGGCAAAGCGTTTCGGATCTATTGGTCATGGAATGGGCAGGGGAACTGGACGGAGTGGGTTCGATGGGAACGATTCGGCAAGGCAGTCCAGTAAAGAAAAGCAGCGGAGCTCCGCGTCCGAACGAAGGGCCGGAAGGGGGCGGTGGAACTCCTTCGCCTAGAGAGCTTCGACAGTATCTTCAACGGTTCCCGCAGACATCCGTCCTGGTCATTGGAGACCTGATCCTTGATCATTATGTAATGGGAAGGGTGAGCCGGATCTCTCCGGAAGCGCCGGTCCCTGTCGTCCATGTCGAGTCCGAGTCGATTCGACTGGGCGGAGCTGCCAATGTCTACAGTAACATCTTGGCATTGGGAGGGAAGGCCCATCTCTGTGGTGTGATCGGGGCTGACCAAAGCGGGAAGCAGTTGGTCAAAGAATTGGGGCAAATGCGAGGCGCGCTTGGAGGGATTGTGGTTGATCGTGAACGTCCCACGACCAAGAAGAGTCGGGTGATCGCGCATAACCAGCAGATTGTCCGGTATGACATCGAAGGGCGTAGCGAATTGAAAACAGTCCTCAGGCAAAAGATTCTTCGGTATATCGAATCAAAACTGCGCGAGTTGTCCTGTATCGTGGTATCAGACTATGCCAAGGGAGTCGTGTCGTCCGTATTGATGTCTGAGATTACCCGGCTTGCTGCGTTGCGCAGGGTTCCGGTGATCGTTGATCCAAAAGTCGAGCATTTCAATTTCTATAAAGGGGTCACCGTCATCACCCCAAACCATCTCGAAGCGACACAGGCGTCGGGCATGCATGGGGATGACAACCAAACGATCAACGAAGCGGGAGCCATGATCCGTCAGCGACTCGGGTGCCAGTCTGTCCTGATCACGCGTGGCGAAAAAGGAATGAGTCTGTACGAGGGTGATGGAGTCTCGTGGCATGTGCCCACCAAGGCACGACAAGTCTATGACGTCACCGGTGCCGGAGATACGGTCATCGGGACCCTCGCGTTGGCGTTGGGAACCGGCGCCGGCATCAAGATGGGCGCGATGATGGCCAATTATGCAGCCGGGATCGTCGTAGGAATGGTCGGCACGGCAACGGTGTCACCAAAACAGCTGTCCGAGGCGTTTGGAGATGAATAACGCCTCACGATCGGTCACGGTTGTGATTCCTGCCAGATATGGGTCCTCCCGTTTTCCAGGAAAGCCGCTTGCGGAACTGAACGGCAAGCCGATGATTCAGCACGTCTATGAGCGTGCGGTCGCGTGCAGAACGGTTTCGAGTGTATTGGTTGCAACCGACGATGAGCGGATCAAGCAAGCGGTCGATCAGTTTGGCGGTCGAGCCGTGCTCGTCGCAGGTGAGTACCGAACCGGCACGGACCGTGTGGCTGCCGTCGCTCGTATGTTTGCGGGAGAGTATTTCTTAGATTTGCAGGGCGACGAAATCCCCTTACACCCTGAACTATTGACGGATCTGATCGAGCCATTTCTCAAAAGCGGCGCGAGTATGGGGACGCTTAAGCGGGTGATGGACCCAACGGAGGATCTTCTTAATTCTGCAGTGGTCAAGGTGGTGACCGATGCTCGAGGGGATGCGTTGTATTTTTCACGAGCCCCGATTCCGTTCGTGCGAAACGATCCGGGAAGACAAGTGGTCGGAGGGCTCCACTATATCCATTTGGGGTTGTACATCTACACCAAGGAAACCTTGCTTCGATTGGCGGCCTTGCCGACAAGTCGGTTGGAGGACGCCGAAAAGCTTGAGCAGCTCCGTGCGTTGGACCACGGAATTCGCATCCGCGTGTGGGAAACCAAGCATGCATCGCTGCGAGTCGATCGACCGGAAGATGTCCCAGGCGTGGCCGAGCAACTGCAGCAGTATGACGCAAGCAGGCTCGAGTTGAAGAGCAGTGGAGTGTTGTTCAAGTCATGAGCGCCATTTTAGGATCGGTCTGATGTCCATGAAAGAGGGCAGCCATGAATAAATTCATTTTTGTGACCGGAGGAGTGGTCTCATCACTGGGAAAAGGACTGGCGTCGGCCTCCATCGGAAACTTGCTGGAGAGTCGGGGGTTGAAGATCACCTTTCTGAAACTGGATCCGTATATTAACGTCGATCCCGGCACGATGAATCCCTATCAACATGGCGAAGTCTATGTCACGGACGATGGGGCAGAGACGGATCTTGACCTGGGCCATTATGAGCGGTTCACCACCCTCTCACTCACCAAAGAGAGCAATTACACGACTGGTCGAATTTATCACTCCGTCATCACGAAAGAACGGCGAGGAGATTATCTCGGTGGAACAGTTCAGGTCGTGCCTCATGTGACGGATGAGATCAAACAGGCGATCATGCGCATCTCAAAAGGGATCGATGTCACGATCGTTGAGATCGGCGGCACGGTCGGCGACATTGAAAGCTTGCCGTTTCTTGAAGCGATCCGGCAGATGCCGTATGACGTCGGGCGCGATAACGTCTTGTACGTTCACCTGACCTTAGTGCCCTACATCGGAACGGCCGGCGAGCTGAAGACCAAGCCGACACAACATTCGGTCAACAAGCTTCGTGAAATCGGTATACAGGCCAACATTCTGCTGTGCCGAACCGACCGCTACATTCCGCCGGAACTCAAAGGCAAAATTGCCATGTTCTGTAACGTGGACAAGGACGCCGTTATCACCGCGAAAGACGTCGAGACCATCTATGAAGTGCCGATCGTGTTCCGAAAGGAGGGGTTGGACGAATTAATCGTTCGGCAGCTCCATTTAGAGACCGGTCAGCCCAATCTTCGTGAATGGGATGCGATGGTCCAGAAGATCAAGCGGCCGAAGCACGAGATCTCAGTCGCGCTGGTGGGGAAGTACGTGGGACTGAAGGAATGCTACAAGAGCTTGGGAGAGGCGTTGGTCCACGGTGGGATCGATCATGAAACCAAGGTCCATATTACGTGGATCGAGTCCGAAGACATCGAACGGCAAGGGACCGACCGGGTCCTGCGAGAGGCTGACGGCATCTTGATCCCCGGTGGGTTTGGGACCAGAGGGATTGAGGGGAAAGTCGCCACCATCAGGTATGCGCGGGAACGTCAGGTGCCGTTCCTCGGCCTGTGTTTGGGGATGCAATGCGCCGTGATTGAGTTTGCGCGGAATGTTGCTGGACTCGCCGACGCCAATAGTGCTGAGTTTGACGAGCGGTCACCTCATCCCGTCATCCATCTCATGCCCGACCAGCACGCCGTGAGTAATAAAGGTGGGACGATGCGCCTCGGGTCATATCTCTGTAAGTTAGGGGAGGGAACACTGACGCAGAAGATGTATGGGGTGAGTGAGGTTCGTGAACGCCATCGGCATCGCTATGAATTCAACAACGCCTATCGTGAGCAGCTGACCGCGAAGGGGTTGGTCTTGAGTGGAGTGTCTCCCGACGGTCGCCTCGTCGAGATCATCGAGTTGAAGGATCATCCCTGGTTTTTAGGCACCCAGTTCCATCCTGAGTATAGTTCTCGGCCGCATCGTCCACATCCGCTATTCAGTGGATTTGTAGGAGCGGCGCTGCGCAAGAAGCTAGGGCATTAACTGTAGGTTATGGCACAGCTCGTCGACATCGGTTCCTTCAAGGTCGGCCAAGGGCAACCGCCGTTTCTCATTGCGGGACCTTGCGTGATCGAGAGCGAGCAGGTCGTCATGGAGACGGCCGGCCGGATCGCCGAGATTGCACAATCGTTAGGGATGCCGTACATCTTCAAGTCGTCATTTGATAAGGCCAATCGAACATCCATCACGTCGTTTCGTGGCCCTGGTCTTGAAAAAGGGCTGGCGATACTCAAGAACGTGAAAGATCAGCTCGCGCTGCCTGTCTTGACCGATGTGCATACAGAAGAACAGGCGACGGAAGCCGGGAAGGTGGTGGATGTGCTCCAGATTCCGGCCTTTCTCTGTCGGCAGACGGATCTGTTGAGTGCCGCCGCCAGGACCGGCGCCGTCGTGAATGTGAAGAAAGGCCAGTTTCTTTCGCCCTCAGAAATGGCCAATGCCGTGAAGAAGATCGAGGAATGCGGGAGTCGTCGCATTGTCCTCACCGAACGCGGTTCGTCGTTCGGCTACAATAATCTGGTCGTCGATATGCGGTCCTTCCCTATCATGCGGGGCTTCGGGTATCCTGTGGTCTTCGATGCGACGCATAGTGTTCAGCTGCCTGGTGGTGGAGGAACGAAATCCAGCGGCCAACGTGAATTTATTGAACCATTGGCCTGTGCAGCTGCCGGAGCCGGTGTCGACGGATTTTTTATGGAAGTCCATCCGAATCCGGACGAGGCACTGTCTGATGGGCCGAATATGGTCCCGTTGCATCACTTGAAATCCTTATTGGAGCGGGTTCTGCGCATATGGAACGCGACAAAACCGTAAAGCCGACACCGGCGGCTCGAGGCTCGAAACCCGAGAAGGGGAGCGGCAGTCTCGCAGAGGGTCGGCGGGTGCTGGAAATCGAAGCACGAGCGGTCGAAGCACTGATCGAGCGGCTGGATGACCGATTCGCCAAGGCCGTGGACGTGCTGGCTCGCTGCAAAGGGAAAGTGGTTGTCTCAGGAATGGGTAAGTCCGGGCTGATCGGACAAAAAATCGCCGCGACGCTTGCCAGCACCGGGACCTCTTCGTTCTTCTTGCACCCGGCCGAAGGTGTGCATGGAGATCTCGGTATGTTGGCTCGTCGGGATGTGTTGGTGACGATCTCCAACAGTGGTGAAACACAGGAACTCCTACAGTTGCTGCCATTCGTGAAGCGCCTCGGCATTCCGGTTATTGCATTCACAGGACGGGTGAACTCCACCTTGGCAAAAAATTCAGATGTGGTGCTTGACGTCTCAGTGTCGGAAGAAGCCTGCCCTATGGGATTAGCGCCCACGGCCAGTACGACTGCGACACTGGCGCTCGGCGATGCGCTCGCTGTGGCGTTGCTGCAGAAACGCGAATTTAAAGAAGAAGACTTTGCTCGATTCCATCCCGGTGGGACCTTGGGACGGCGGTTGCTCGTGAACGTGAAGGACCTCATGCATGCCGATGCTGAAATTCCTGTGGTTCAGGACTCTGTCGGGGGCATGGCCGCCATGTTGGAAATGACGGCTAAAAAACTTGGTATGACGACCGTCGTGGATCACGAGGGGTTGTTGGTCGGCGTCATTACTGACGGAGACTTGCGGCGCGTTATCCAACGAGGGACGGATTTAGTCAACACCACGGCGCGGGAGTTGGCCACGCAGAATCCCAAGACCATCGGACCAGATGAACTGGCAGCCAAGGCGGTTGAGATGATGGAACGGTTTTCAATCACGACGTTGGTGGTCGTAGAACATGAGCGGACCGTCCGCGGCGTCGTCCATCTTCATGACTTGCTCAAGAACGGAATCGTGTAGGAGACATCGACCGTCATGAATCGTGTATCAGACGTGTGGCGAGACATCGGGGCGGACTCGATCAATGTCCCCAATGTGTTAACTCTTGCCCGCATTCTTTTGATCCCGGTCTTCATCATTCTCTTTGTCCACCCGACGCCCGAGCAGTCATTGGCGGCGGCGATCGTGTTTGCCGTGGCGGCGGTAACGGACATGTTGGACGGGTATATCGCCAGGCGAACCGGCCAGGTGACGAAGCTCGGGAAGCTGCTCGATCCCATCGCCGACAAACTCCTGGTGCTGTCCGCGTTGATTCTCCTTATGAACGTAGAGCGAGTCAGCGCACTGGTGGTGTTGCTGATCGTTGGACGAGAACTGGCGGTCACGGGCATTCGCGCCATTGCGGCAGGGGAAGGCATGATCATTCCGGCGGAGACGACCGGCAAGTACAAGATGGCGCTCCAAGTGGTGGCGATCATTCTGTTGATCTTGGAAGGGACAGGGCTCGCAGCCCTCGGCAACCTCCACTTGGCCGGCATCGTCACCTTGTACCTCTCGCTGGTGTTGGGCTACATCTCCGGCGGTCAGTATGTGTGGAGTTTTTGGAAGCAGGTCGTCGCCAAAGGGATCTGACGGAACATTCACAAGGAACCGTCCCTGAGCTCGCCATTGCCCCTGCTGGTCAAGCGGAACGTGATAGGGAATCCGTACCTCCTGATTGCTGCCTGTCTTTTGTTGTGTCTCCAACTCACCACTGCGGCGTGCAGTGAGAACACGACGCCTCCACCGCTTGATGCCTTTGCCTACCCGAGTGAAAACAGACAGTGCCTGGCTGGGTCTCGACTTGGCTTGGCCGGTTCGATCGATGGCATGGTCTCGGCTGACGGCATTCGGTATATGGTTCGCACACCGTCCAACTATGACCCGACGTTCGCCCATCCTCTCCTGATGGTGTATGCCCCGGCTGGACACAGTCGGTGGGAATCCGAGCGCTTCGTCGGACTCACCACCGCCGCCACTGGAAAGGGGTTTGTCCTGGTCTACCCCGATCACAAGCAGTTACACATTCCTTCTATCGAACAGCTTGGAACAATTCCGTCCGAGGTAGCGAAGGAGTGGTGCATCGACGAACAACGAGTGTTTGTCACTGGTCACTCGGATGGCGGCACGGCCTCAATGGCGATGGCCGTGCTTGAGAAGACGAAGAAGATTCCGACAGCCATCGCGCCAAGCGCGGCAGGATGGATGGGAAAAGATCTAGGAGAATTCCAATGCCGAGATCCCATCCCAGTCATGATCATGCACAGCAAGAACGACAAGCTTTTTCCTGGCTGGGGTGCGGAAACAGCGCCCTGGTGGGCAGGTTGTAATCATTGTGATGTGACCAAGACGAAAACCGTGGAGGGAGGCTGTCTAGCATATCAAGGCTGTGCTTCCGGCGGGGCGACGCTCTACTGTGAAGGCACCGGCAGCCATCGTGACTGGCCGAACCTCAATCGAACCATGCTGGACTTTTTTATGCATCCAGAAGCATATCAGTGACGGTTGTGTCTCGTTCCTTCCTATGATAATCCCTTCGCCCTGGCTTTATCGAAGGACATATCGCCGACGTTGTTTTTAAACTCGATACGTAGATGGACCAACAAGCATTCATCGCCGGACTCACGATCGTCGGATATCTTCTGGGCGCGGTGCCGTTTGGCGTTGTCATCTCGAAGGCGATGGGCTTGCCTGATCCACGCACCGTCGGCAGCAAGAACGTCGGCTTTACGAACGTGCTGCGTGTGTCGGGGAAGAAGCCCGGCATTCTGACGTTGATCGGGGATATGGGCAAAGGCTGGGTGATGGGATACGCCGCGACACAGTTGCTGCAGGATGAATGGGCCATCC
This sequence comes from Nitrospira sp., assembly GCA_029881435.1. Taxonomy (GTDB): domain Bacteria; phylum Nitrospirota; class Nitrospiria; order Nitrospirales; family Nitrospiraceae; genus Nitrospira_D. The sequence goes on along the minus strand of JAOUMR010000051.1, from coordinate 7,851 downwards.
TTGTTCTGGCGCTCGCTCCGTTTCTCGGCCATCTCTTTTCACCGTTTCTCGGATTCAAAGGCGGGAAGGGGGTGGCGACTGCACTCGGCTCTGTCCTTGGCGTCGCGCCGTTGATCGGCCTCTTGTTGCTACTGGCCTGGCTCGGAGCTGTAGCTCTCTGGCGCTACTCTTCCGGCGGCGCACTCACGGCGTTCGGTCTCTTTCCCGTCATTGCCGCACTGCTTCGCCCGAGCGATGCCTTCGTCTCGTTTGCTCTTGTGGTGACGGGGCTGATTGTCATGAAGCACAAGGCGAACATTGAGCGGCTGTGGAACGGGACGGAAAGTAAAATGGGGCAAGGTCGGCCCGGTTGATCCAAGTGCTCGCGGAACGCCCATGTCTGCCTATCGCATTCCACTAAATGATAACGACATGGTCGTTCCATGCGCGCAGTTTTGGATTCAACCGGGCCACCCTTGTGAGAGGTTGAGAGAGAAATCCGAGGAAAAGCTTATGTGGTAACTGGCAACCAGGCCGTCCTCATGAGGGAGGGTAAAAGTAGGCTTGGGAGGGGTATTTTTGAGGTGCTGCCTGTGTAGCAGCGATATATCAACCGGCAATCGGAGTCACTGAGAAGACACGACCGTAGCGTGCTGCTGTCGCGGTATCCTCATTTTTCAAGGCTGCGCGAACATCATCGAGCTTGTAGGCATCTTCCATCGATAGGTAGGGAGACCACTCGTCATCGGTTACTAACAGTTCAACCTCGATTTCAGCCAGATATCGCCCTTCATGAATCAGTTTCTTTCGCGACTGTTTGTTCATTATGGCGATGAGTTGCACCGATTGTTGGCGCTGGTACTGATCTTGAGACTAAGCCGCCCCTCGTTCCGTACCGACGTCGGCACTCTCGTATAGTTCCTCAGGGGCAATGTCTGCCCCGTTCGGCCAGGCGACGGTCCAGCCATCGAGGAAAAATCTCCGAAAGTACTTCACGTCTTTCAGCGGCTCAAAAACCGGCCCCTTCAGGTAGCGCCGAAAGTCGATCGTTTTCTGGGAATTGTCATCGAAGGTGACACGAATCCGGTAGCCGCCTCGATATTCGGCTTTGGTCACGCAGGGGATTCTGTCCATGGGCGTCTCCTCTGTTGCAATCACCACAACGGCTCAATCTTGTGTGTTAAGTTATGAAAGGGGCTGTCTTCTAGCTGGGTTTCTTGTAAGCAATGGCGCTCTTCCTTAAGTCTAGAACCCATATTTTCCGGAACGGGGATAATGACTGCATGCTGTTGAGAAATGTATCGAGTTTTGGCTTCCACACGTTCTCGGGAATCATTGGGTTCTCATCGATGTAGGCGATTAACTCGATCGGGAGAGTGGTCGTGTATGCCTTGCTGAGCTTACTTTGAACCGTTCTCACGCAGGGATCACCAACCCGCGCTATCGATTGCCCGTTAAATAGCGGGCCGTAAAACCCGCCTCGTGTGACCGATATAGATTGCACCGAGTTTTTAAGGCCGGCTGTCGAAAAGGAATCTAGAAAATCATCGAAGGTAGGGGGCAGCCTGGCAAGTTCCTTGAATACTCTTGGCAGGATTGCTCTGATCTTGGTTAGAGATAGGTGGTCATGAAAATTAATGAGAATGTCGGCATTGTGATAGCGCCTTGAGAAGGTCTCTTTTTCAGGTGGCGGCATTGAATCTAGGTACGCATACATGGCTTGGACCTTGCCCTGCTGGATTTCGTAAGTCCTCTTGAAGTCCGGATCGAGCAACTCAACCATTTCAAACGTTATACTGCTGCCGTCTAGATATTTACATGCAATGTCTGGTTCGGGTGGGCTTTTCGATTCCACCGACGACATTTCGATCGGTTCATTGCTTGCTGAAACGAAGGCCCTGAAAGCATTCATCTCGTCCGAAATCTGAGATGTCTTGGTCATGCGCGGCTAAACATTGGGAATCGTGGGCGGTATTGTATGTAAAAAGAGAGCACCCACTTGTGGTGCATTCCCACGAGAAGGGTCACGCGACAGCTCATGGGCTCGGCGACTGAGCCGGTTCGGTAGAGCTCACGGCCGACTGGGTTTCATACTCATATTCACTATCCTCGCCCAACGCCATCTGTTCCTTGGCCCAGTCTTGGCGCAGCTTTTCAGCTGCCCTTTTGATTCTACCCACTAAACGCTCAACGCGGGTGGGCTCGTGGAGTTCGGCCTTTTTCATTGGCTCTATGCCAAGTCGATTCAATTTCGTAAATACCGGTGCCATGGCGGTCTCGGGGTCGCGGAAGAAGACGCTGCCTCGGACGCGGACGAAGACCCAGCCCAATCTTTCCAGAATCCCCTGCCGTTCCAGATCACGCTGAAGCTGTTCCGGGGTGTGCCACTTCTCGCCGTCGCATTCCACCGCAAGGCGTCGGTTTTTCCCCTCCACCACGAGATCAATTCGGTACGCACCGACCGGCCATTGCGGCTGCACGCGATACCCCGCATCGAGGAGTCGCTGGAGCACCTGGTTTTCAAGCACAGAGTCGGTCTGTTTACCGTAGTTCTCCTTGGCCTGAAGAATGGCTTGCGGATCACGGGCATGTTGGATGAGTCGGCGGCGGAGATCGCCGTCTTTGAGATGAGCGTCCGGGTCGAGCGAATGGATAAGCCAGAGCTGATTGCGCGCGCGGCTCACCGCGACGTTGTAGCGCTTCTTGTACAGATCTTTCGGTCCTGCGTCTCGGCAAGGCAGTTGGCCGTCGACCGGTGGTCCGTCGACCATCGAGAGAAAGACGACGTCTCGTTCGTCGCCCTGAAACTGCGCGGCATTCCCGCAGAGGAGGCGGTGCTTTTCAAACACATCCGGTGACAACCGCTTCCGAAGGAGGCTCTCAATCAGCAGCGCCTGCTCATCCCCGAGCAACGAAATGATGCCGAAGCTGGTCGGACGCCCGGATTCGTTCTGGGCATAGGCTGGATCATTCAGGCATGCGCAGACTAACGAGGCGATTTCCTCGGCCTCAACCCGGTTGATCTTGCCTTGGCCGTCACGAAAGCCTTGTACGTGATGCGCCACGAGAGCGGGACGCAGGCTTGCTGACAGCGGCTCACGCAGCGGACGAATCGCGTGACTGTAGGAAAGCTGATTGCAGAACTCGATGATCTCGGGCACGCAGCGGAAATGCTCGCGCAGGGCGATCACGCTGCCAAACGCGGTTTCTGCAAGGTCATAAATCGACGTCTGTCCGTCGTACAGGTGACTATTGGGAACGCCTCGGAGGTCTGTGGCAATGAGACGTTGGACTTCATCCAGACGCTGGCCCACGGCATCGGGCGTGACCTGCTCTTTGTCGCCGACCACGACGTGCTCATGCCCAAGATAGAGTGCCGCGAGCGCGGTCACATCGCTCTGGCTGGCTTCATCGATGATCACCACATCGAACTTGGTATTGCGTGGATCGAAGCTCTCATACACGCGACTCAAGGGCATGATCCAGACCGGGACCGCCCGGCGCGCGGAGACGAGAAGTTCTCGTACCCGTCGTAATAATTCCGGTACGCGCTTTCCGGTTCCCTTGCCGACTTTATGAATAGTCTGCACAAAGCCCATCAAGGCCTGCTGTGTGTGTAATGCGGTGCGATCACGCTGTGCCGCCCATGTCTCGTATTCGATAATCTTTCCTGCGACGTGCCGTAATTCCTCTTCCGTTCGGTCGAGCCGTCCTTGAAGATCCGTCATCGAAACGGCTGCACGACGCTCCAACTCTTGAAGCCACTGCCGCCATCGCCAGGCTGCCTCCGCGTTGCCCGGCGGTTGCGAATGGTCGTGTGGCATGTGGCGTTTGGCGATGGCCTGTGCCCATGCAGGCGCGGTTGGTTCCAACTTTGCCAGGAGAGTCAGACGGTTGTCGTAAACGTTGCGGAGACCTTCGAGCCGGGCGATCTCCCTCGAGAGGCCCTCGTAGTTGTCGACGTCCCAGGCGTCCTGGGCTTGGAGCAGCCGCAAGGCAACATCACTCTGCGGGAACCCTGTGAGATAGGTCCGTTGTGCCTGTAGGGCTGTCGATAACTCTGCTTGCCGGAGCAGCGCGGCCTGCGCCTCGACAATCTCCGCCAACCCATGGGACCCGGCACGCTGCACGCGCGCCAACTCACCATGATCGCCTGGTACAGGGGAATGGGCAGCCAGCCACACGTCCCAATGAAAGCCCGCCGTGCGCAGTTCTTCAATCAGTGGCTCCCATACCGCTCCACGCCATTCAAGACGGGTGCGTATTTCCGCAGCGTAAGCTTGAGCCGTGCGCTCCGGTGAGCGCCCAAGGCTTTCGACGGACGGCCCATCAAGGCTTTCGACGGCACGACGCCAGCGGGCAGTGAAGCGGTTCCGACTCGTTTCCAGCTGGGCACTCGCATGCAATGCACGAAACTCTTCCAGTGTGCGGGGTTCCCGACCTTCTACGCGGCAGGATTCAATGAGATGATGCCATGCCCGGCGTGTGAGCTTCGTCTTCAAACCGAACGACCCACCTGCTTCGAGGAAGGCCACGATGTCGCCGAGCATCAGCGCCGCGTCATCCAACGGGTGATCCCCCGGGAGGGCAGGCCCATACGCCATGATAAGCCGGTGCGCTGTCCCAGATTCGCTTGCCAACGTCTCTACAATCGCCAGCAAGTCTTGCCACGCCTCTTGTAAGCCCCCTCCACTCCACCCGGCGAAAAGGACTTCCCGCAGCCAGTTGTGCTCTTCGGCCAGTATCGCCGCCGCCTGCTTGACGCGCTGATGAAGGTCTTGGAGTTGTGTTGTGGTGTAACTGGCGAGCGCGTGTCCATTCCACAGCTCGGGTCGGTGCGCTTGTGCGCGTAACTCCGCGCCTGCCCGCTCCGTCGCGAGTAGGCGAAAATCCGCCGGCGCAACCAATTCCGCCAGTGCTGGTTGAGGCACTGCAAGCTGTGCCTCGTCCGCCGGTGTCAGGGTCTCTTGTGAGCCGTACAGTTGCCGAACCTCGCCATCGGTGAGCGGAGTCACGATGCCAGATTGGAGCGGCCCTGGTATCCATCCATCGCGCTCCGTATCCGCTTTCACTCGCCTCGCCACTTCGATCGGGCTCAGCCTTTCCCCACCGAGCACGATCTCTTCTACTTCGCTGAACCGAGCATCCCGCAGCCGTCGACGCAAGGCGTCATTCTCGTCGAGCAACGTTCGTCGCTTGTCGCGGAACAGACCAGCCTCGCGCCGCAAACTTGCGGCATCGGAACGCGAGAGCCGGTCGGCAATGTCCTGGGCCGCCCGCGAGAGTTGTGCCTGACTCTCCGCATCGCTGTCGAGCACACTGAGGGCCAACGGTTGGAGCGCGTCGTCCACCTGCCGCCGCAGCACCCGCAACGCCTTGGTCGTGTGTGCCGTCACGAGAACGGTCTTCCCCTGCGAGAGCAAGTAGCCCAGCAGATTCGCGATCGTGTGTGTTTTACCTGTGCCTGGCGGGCCTTGCACGAGGACAGACTTCGTCGTCGTCACCCGCGCTGCGATGTCATACTGTTCCGTGTTTGCCGGCTTGCTGAAAAGCACGTCGGGCTCCGGCCCGGTCGTGACTCGTGGCTCCTCGTTATCACCACTGGTTGGCACTTCGACAGTATCCGGAGTCTCCACACCTACAATGCGTGACAATCCTTCAGGCGCCTGCGTGTCCGGGTTGTTCAAATCCTCCAGGATGTAGTCGAGGGTCGTGTTCAGACCAGCCGTTCGTGGACGGAGGAACATGAGCGGCTCACGCCAAATGCTTGGCTGTGTGGGTGCCGCTCCGTGCCCCTTGCCTTCGAGAAACTCACCATCCGTAAACAACCCCTGCACAAGCCGACGGAAAAAGCTCGCTGTGCGTTCTCCGCCAAGCGGCTCCACTGGTTGCCCTTCAAGATCCTTGTCGAAGTGAGCAATCATTCGTCCTTCAATGCTCGGCACCAGTCGAAGGAGCGCGCGGTGCAACTCCACCTGTTCTGTCCCAACGGTGAGGCAAAATTCCGGCAACGCCGGGTCAAATTCCAGATTTATTCGTTGCAGCAACACCGGGTGCTGGATGCAGTGCTCCGGTACACTGAGCACTCCGTCCGCCAGCACAAGTTCCACGTGGTCACCCTCGCGCTGCATCATGGTCCACAGTGCGTGAATTCGCTCGAACAGTTGGCGCGCCGCAATTGCCACCCGTTCTGCATCAGCCCACTTCGCCCGTACCACAGTCCATTCGTTGAAGGCATCAATGCGTTCCTGGTCATCGGTGACCGCAGCGGTGCTGGTCTGTTTGTCCTTGCCTCGGAAGTGACGCGACTCCAATACATGCACCTCTGCGTCTACCGACTGCCATCCAGGTTTTAACCAGCCGTCTAAGATCGCAGGGGCAGCTGGGCACGGCGTCAACCGTGCTCTCTGGATTCGGATGAGTGGCTCCATTTCCATTTCTGCCGCATCGGTGACTTCGTCTTCTGGATGGTCGCCACGTCGCACTTGCACAGACGGATGCGAAGGCCACGTATCGATCCGCATCACATCTGCCCCGGACAAATCACGTGGGACCGGGTTGCGAAGCTCGTTCAGTTCCTTCAGGAACTTGAAGGTTTGAACCAACCGTTCTTTGGCACTACTTTTTGGCGTCATGCACGTCGTCTCATCTTCCACGATCACAGGCACGTGTCAAACTATTGGGTATCGAGACCGGCTTCGCACCCGTCGACACACCAAAGACTCGCGCGTGATTGTTGCGCGTGCTCAATGACTTGTCAACGTTTTCTATGAGGCTGTGACGGGGTACCTTGAGGAAACTACCTAACAACTATGCTGACGTGTGCGGGATAGTGAATGGTCGGAGATGGGGTGAGTCGAATCCTCCCTCCATCAATGCTGATTCTGCCCAGGTTGCCAGGCGTTCCCAGGCAGATTCATCTTGCCGCCTCAACATCAGGCGAGGTTAAAAGTGAAGGTTTACGCCAAAGGTCACCATGTGTCCGTTGTCCTGGAATTGTTTATCACGCAGAGAGGTATCCTTCGACTCAATCTTCTCAAGCCAGATATGACGATAGGTGCCGTCGAGCGAGAGATATTCAGTGAGAAAGAGCTGCAGGCCTCCCCCGACATGCGCGCCAAAACGATGTTGCGTCTTGTCGAAGTCTCCGGGGCCTTCAACATGGGTAAAGTACCAGCCGGCCCCGCCGAGAATAAAAGGAGAGAGCCGTTTTGTGCCAAATGGATAGAGCAACACCGAGCCTTGCACAGGAAAGGTTCGGACTTTGGTGGAATTGATCTCCGTTCTGCGATAGTCGACCGAGCCTTCGATGGCGAGAAAGTGGAACGGGTGGATACGAAGTTGCCCGCCGCCAAACCAGTTTGCGTCTCCATCCTTGGGATCGACATAGGTCGCCCGACCTCCAATGGAAAACAGCCCAATATTCATGTCATCGAAGAGTCCTTCCGCCGCCGCCGGGTTGGCCTCGCCTGCGTACCACGTTCCTGCAAGCACAAGAGTTAAAGACACGAGTAGTGTCGGTCGTTTCAGTATGCGGATCATCACGTCACACCTCCATGTAAGAGTATTGTATGGTCTGAGCCATAGTGTTTAGACGTGAGATGATTCGCTGCGTAAACGATGAGAGGTGAAATTTCTGGTAAGATGGCAAGATTTGTCAGGTCTGTCGCTGGAGATGATGGACGACTGCTTTCGTGAACTGACGAAATTCGTCCAGATGGTGTGTGCAGATTTGATAGACGACATCATTAGTGTCCGACAGAATTCATAGCAAAGTCAGTTGGTTACCATCGATCAACGGATCGGTGGGTGGTTCGGTGTCGGTAAACAGTTGAAGTAGCGACACTTTCTCGAAAGGGGTGACGCTCAAGA
>JAOUMR010000050.1 GCA_029881435.1 Nitrospira sp. | reverse complement strand
GGCGCGTCGCCCCGCACTTGTCCGTTCGTTCTTCAGACATCCAAGTGTTGCCTATATTTCTGCCTGCTGAGTAAGGGACTTGACGGGCAAGCTTCCATTCCTTCTGCGTGCCCTCGTTGTAGGGGAAGCGCTGTTCGGCCTTATGGGTATTTTCGATGGATTATTCGTGAGTCTTCCACCGCCACTGCAGGAATATCTCGACGCCCAAGGAGACCAGCGATTAGTTTTATGCTCATAGCCCAGGACCAAAGCTCTTGGTCGTTTTCTTGTTGATGAGTTCCTTTGCACCACAGAAATCACACTGGATCATTCTTCCTCCCGATAGACGGTAATGGTGACCGCCTTCCTCGTTGACCCCACCTTTAAGACAACGTATACAGATTCACCAGAACAGTCCGCTCCAGAAAGTACATATTTTTGTTCTCTGGTAGCCCGATCGCTTTGTCGCTCGATAATTTTCCCGGTTAGGATAGCATGCTCGATGTCTTCAGCTAGCACATCATCCTCACCCACCTCCTCAAGGTCAGTTTACCGATGGACTGTTTACAGCGCAGCGGTGCGTGAGCATTTCGGATTCGCCCTGCTACGTCCATGTATAGACTTCATGCTGGACGAACTATCCGCACTGCCGCATCAGGCTCAATTCTCCCCAACGCCGACACCTTACCCCCTCGTTCTTTGTGAACGATCTTCTCAATCTGCACGATCGCGCCGCGGTGCCACTGATCAAATGCTTTGTTGTGGGGAGAGGCAAGGCGATCCTGCCGGCCGATTTCAGATCGCCCAGTCTCGTTACATAGCCACGCCCGCTTCTCACCCTTGAGTTCACGGAGTTCGCTCACGACTCGATGCACGTCAGGCTGCCGATCAACGATAGTCTTCCCGTCTTTTCGCAATAACAGATAGGAAAACTTCAGCGCGTCTTTGATGAAGCCGACCTCGCTGTCGATTTCTTGGATTAATGCCGGGGGCTCCCAGGCTCGCTCTTCATGACACCAATCATCTGGCTTCACTAGCGCCGGGCAGTTGTTTTCATGGAGACAGGGACTATAGATCGTGCAGTGCTTCTCTTGGAGTAGTCGGTCCCGCACCTGGTGCAGCGCTCGTGAGGTCTCGCGCAAGGCCGGCTCCACAATCATCATGGTGCCGTGCGCGTCAAGTAACGACAACGCCTCTTCCACAAAGGCAGTTCGAGCAATGATTTGATCGCTGGCCTCTACATGAACCTCATTCAAGGCATTGGCGAGGATCATGAGATCAAACGGCGCCCTCTTGCTCACCGGCGCAACCCAGGCTCGTCGCTCTAGATCTCCCTCGACCGTCTGTAAGTCAATTTCTCCCAGACCAGCCGCCTGGCAGTACCCGTTCCACAACTGTCGGGCTTGTCTGAGCGCTCCCGTTGACCTATCGATGGCAGTAACTGATACCGCACAAGGCACCCTTCGCTGATACCACCAGTCTAGAACTGCAAGTGCTCCAGTCCCTGGCCCTGAGCCAATGTCAAGAACGGAAAACTCCTCGACGACTTCCGGTGCCGGCAGCTCGGTGAGCAATACCTGGATCTTGGCGAGATTGACTGGAAGGAAATACTGAAGGTACGCAGTCGACAAGAGCCGGTTATCTAAATAGGTTTGATTGAGAGAACTGCGCTCTCTGTTGAAGCGGCGGGACAGTTCCGCTATCGCCTGCACAATCTTCTCGTGCGAAAGTCCTTCTCCTTGAACAAGTCCGTTAATAGCTCCAAGAAGGAGTGGGGAGACCGTGGCGTTGAGGCATTGCATCAGGGTAGTGTATGCTGAGGATAATAGGGAGGACAACTATGACGGATGACATATTGAAAGCCTACAAAGAGGTCGAATCGGCTGTTGAACGCTACATCACACTGCTGCACGACCATGTTGCCATGTTGCAGAACGTGGAGCCGCCTGGCTCCGACAAAGTCGTCCGCCTGACCGCCGGCTCCAAAGCCATGACCGACAGCGCATCGATCTACCTGTCCTATGCGAAATACGTCGCCTATGGGATGCCGAACAGCGAGGAAATGATCGACGACGAGATTCAAGGCTGAACGCTACTCGTTCTAAAAACACAAAGACCCGCCCGGCTGAGCCGAACAGGCCTTTGTGTTTTTCAAGAACCCTTCGCTCAGATGCTTCGCATGAAGTGAGCGACTTCGTCAGCATTGACGACCCCGCCCATGATCTGCGACATCGCGACGTTGGTAGACTTCTTACCGCTTACACCAGACTCAACTTCGTCTACGATCAACTCCACCGGCATCGACTGACCACCATACACGCGTGGACCCCCGATGATTTTTGCGTTGGAGAAGCCATAGATGGCAGTCGCCACTTCCTTCGCTAGCCAGCCCACATAGTTGAATTCCGGGATGACGATCAACTTGGCCTTGCCACACAACTGACGGAGTTCCTTCGTCGGGAACGGGCGGAGGGACCGGACCTTGATCAATCCGACCTTCATGCCCTTTTCCTTGCAGAGACGAACCGCTTCGCGCGACTGCGCGGCAGCGCTGCCGGAGGCAATGATGATGACTTCAGCGTCATCGACATTCTCCGCTGTGAGTAATCCGCCCATGTACCGATCAATGTATTTCCGCGACCGTTCGACGGCTGCCCAGACTTCCTGTTGCCAGACGGCGTGAATATTGTACGCCATGAAGTTCGACTTCTGGACGGGAGCATCGCGAGAAAGACGCGCGGGAGGATTCTCCGCATCGAGCACGGGAACGGCCCCGCGCCATGCTTCACGCGGCGGGAGCTTGATGCCACGATCTTGCATGCGCACATACCCACGGGCATGCGTCACGAAGAAGCCGTCGCAGCAGACACCGACGGGCAACGTCACGTCATTCTTTTCGCTAATCGTGAAACCGGCCATCGTAAAGTCAAACATGTCCTGCTGGTTCTCAGCGTGGAACACGATCATACCGCAGTTGAGCAGATAGGAGACTTCGATGTTGTCCGGTTGAATGGCCAGCGGAGCGTTGACGACGCGGCAGGTAAACATGGCAACAACCGGAAGACGGTGGCCTGGCCAGGAGGCGATGCCTTCGAGACCGCGTAACGTACCGGGACCAGCCGTGGCGGTGTAGCACCGGACGCCCGCCCGCGACCCACCGGCGATAGCCGCCATCACACCGACTTCTTCCTCACCGCGATAATACTCTTTCACATAGCCTTCACCGTAGAGCACGCCGACAAGCTGCATCGTTTCGCTCTGTGGGGTGATCGGATAGGCGATGGCTAAGTCCACGTTTGAGCGGCGGATCGCCTCCTTGGCCGCTTCGCTGCCTGTAATGAACTCTTTTGTCCGAGGCGCCTCGTGAAACATATATTCGGGCGTGACGACGCGCTGTCTTTTGGCTTCGCCATGCGGATCTGATTTTCTATCTGCCTTAGGTACTGCGACGCTGGTAACCGGATCGCCCTGTGGATTAGTTTTGACTTCGGTCTCGCTCATAGTTACACCTCTTGGCTAGTTCGAGCGTTGCCGCCCGGCCTTATCCTTCCCGCTTCATGTGCTCGGCAGAATGGCCGAACATCGCCGCACTACCCGTCCCACCTGGAGTCGGAGCGAATGCCATCGGGTTCGTGTGGGTCTTGCCACCATGTACTTTGGACTGCGTGCCCGTAAAGCGAACGTTTTCACCATTTTCCGGCAACTTGATCCCCATCTCTTCACGGACGCGCTTGAAAATCTGCGCGACGCGCTTGATCTTCAGTGTATCGGAGTCTCGAATCGTGAGCATGGCGTCTTCGTGGCCCTGCTCAGCACAGATCGCCATGGTACAGCAATTTGTTCCCGCCCGAATCATCTTGAGGGTGAGATTCGCATAATGGCAATGCACACCGATGAAGATACAGGCTTCGATCTTATTGCCCCAGATCGTCAGATTTGGATGGTTGGGGTTGATCACTTCTTCAGGGTCGATCTTTGGATACTTCGGCCGATAATCCGGCATTGGGATGACCATGACTTCTGGAATTTGCGCGGCAATTTCCAGCGTCGCCTTCGCTTTTTCCACGGCATGATCGTTCCAAGCCCAGAGTAGCAGCGGTCCGGGAAAGAGCGTCGCGTTCGGACTCGTCAGCATCTTACGAGCCATCTCTTCAATAACCACTTCCTCGTTCGGCTCGAGTAATCCGTAGAACAACCCCTGGCCAGGATCCGGCAGCGACACACCCATCTGCGCGGCTGATGGAGGATGGAAACCTGCGGGCCCTGGTACAATGATGCGCTCTCTCGTATCCTGTGTTGTTGCCACTCCCTTTCCCCTTTCCTCGCTCTTATCCGACGACCGGACTGGCCAAAACGGCCGTCGTGCTCTTTTCGCCGTAAGTAATGTTGTCCGTCAACGCCGCCTTCGGCAACTGATCGATCATGATCATCTTAATAGCATTATTCTTAGCCATGTTGTCACAGACCCACACGCACTGCGCACATCCTTTACAACGGTCTACCGCGACATAGGCTGAGCCATACTTGAATCCCTGATCCTTCCCCATCTCTTCGCTATAAAGGATGGTATTGGCTTCCGGACAGTACTGCGTGCAGAGCTTACAGCTCTTCGCAGCGCAAATTTCAATACTAATATCGGCTACAAGGTACATGAAGACTCCTTTGCGGCTCGCCTACGCAGTGGCCGTGGCCACTGGTTCTTCTGCGCGTTTGACATCCGGTGCGGCCCACCCATGGTCGACCGCGTAGTTCCATCCCGCCCGCATAACGGCCACGTTTTTGTCGATCAACTCTTGTTTCTTTTTGAACTTCCGCTCAACGACACTGTCGAGCGCGGCAGTCCCGCCAGATACCACAAAGCCCTTACCGAGGAACCGGTCTTTTACGGCCTGGTCCAACCCCTCCATGCTCGTCAGTCCTGTAATTGCGCCAATACAGCCCATAAGCGCCATGTTCGTGGCAAGATCCATATTCGCCACTTCCAAGGAGATCTTCGTCGCTGGAAAGTAATAGAGCTTTGCCCGAAGCTTTTTCAATTCAGCTGCCTGATCCCTGTGGAGATTCATCGGCCCATCATTGTTAATCAAGGCAACCCCGTCCTCCTTCAAACCGAAGTAGAACGGCATCGTATACGATTTGCCGTGCGTGATGACCTGTGGGTGAAAAATGATGATAATGTGCGGAAACGTGATCTCACCAATCTCATAAATCGGCTCGTCTGACACCCGAACATAGCTTTCAACCGGCGCCATCCGTTTTTCAGATCCATAGAACGGTACGATCGTACTTTCCCCACCGGCGTTGATGACGGCCGTGCTCAGGATGTGAGAGCCAGTCACGACACCCTGTCCGCCGACACCTGCCATTCGAATATTGAAGCGTTTCGCCATTGTGAAATCTCCTTACAGCCGCTTAGGCCTTGTTGGGAATCGCAGCAGCTGGCTTGGGAAGGAACTCCTTATAGCCATAGCGCTCGGCAAGATACTGCTTGGCCTCTTCGCTGACATACTCGGTGAACTGGTATCGATCGTTCTCGACCGTCTTTGCATCTTCCATCACCTTGTCGGTTGGAATAGCATATTCGATGTTGCAGGAGGTATACGCCTGAATATAGGTTGACCCCACTTCACGAGCGATCAACACGGCTTTCTTAATGACACTTTCGACACGGCGTGGATTATTCGGCACGACGGTTGCCACATAGGCACAACCGGCAACCTTGGCCATCTGCAACATATCCATCTTCTCGAACTTCTTCCCGAGCGGGGCCATTTTTAACACGGCGCCCCTGTTCGTCATCCCGCTTTCTTGACCGCCGGTATTCCCATATACCTCGTTGTCCAACATGATGGTCGTAAATCGTTCCTTGCGGAACCAGGAATGGAGCACCTGCTGAAAGCCGATGTCCGCCGTACCGCCGTCTCCGGCCATCACGACCACATCCTTAGGCTTGTCACCGAAACGAAGACGAAGGCCTCGGGACAATCCACTGGCCACTCCGTTTTGATCACCATAGTTGCCGTAGACAAATGGGATCGCAGCCTGAGAGATGGCAAGACGCCCACATCCGGCCGTCCCAACAGTAATTGTGTCTTCAGGATTTGGAAACGCAACCATGGCGAGTCGGATGAAGAGCGTCATCGCACAACCGGCACACATGGGGTGCTCTTCCAACACTTCCTTGAAACTCCCCACCTGTGAAACACTGACCTTCTTTCCAAACGGTCCATGTTCCACCATGTCTCGGTATTCCTTTGGCATGAACTTCTCAAATCCATTGGAAAACTTGACATAATCAAGGCTCATCAGGCACCTCCCTTATATCGTTGGCAACGGCAGACCGCTGCTTATATTCTTTACACCATCAACATACATCGAAAGAAACGTGGGGACTTCAGGATTTGAACAGCCAGACCACTCTCTTTTGACCATTGAATCTTGAGCATCCTAGCAAAGCGGAAAAAAGACTGTCAATCTTTGCTTAGCCTTTCCTTTCGTCTCGTAACTCAATCCCCCTTCCCTTAAGCATAGAAGTTTCTGACACAAACCTTCTAGATAGTATAACGTCAGGAAAATCAAAGCAACTTCAAAGAGGGCCCAAGGTATCCGAAAGAAGGCCTAGATCAAAATGGCGGAATAGGCCATTCGCCCCAACCGACACAAACAAAGCCACCACCTCTCACGTAACCGTCCAAACCATTCATGACCATAGCTTTCATGACAATTCATGTTTAGAGATTGCCGATCAACCGCATTCCGTTTACACTGCAATTCATGTCACGACGTGTTCTTATTGCGGGTGAGGATGATACGGGTATCCATGTCGGGGGAGTTCACAAGCGCCCACCGATTCCAGACGACTCACTCAAAGCCGAGTGTCCAAAGTTCATGGCCCACGGCCCTTGTGGAGGTGTGCGCAGGGGTGGGCTTTGTGAAGTCTACCCCGAGATGACATGCCCATGGGTCTCTCTCTACATTGAATTGGAGAAGATCGGTCAAACGGAGTGGATGAAACAAGTCTAGAGAAACGGGCGGATTCAGACATGAACGGCAAGAAGTCAAACAAGAAATCGCGGAGCACGAAGCTGGGATACAACGAACGGCATGCAAAAAGCGGCATCACCGCTCCACTGCCTGATATAGAAACTTTCCCGAATCAGTATCAGGGTTATGAAATTACGATTGAGATTCCCGAGTATACAGCGATCTGTCCAAAAACTAACTTGCCGGACTTTGGGACGATCACGCTGCACTACATGCCCGATCACGCATGTCTTGAGCTGAAATCGCTCAAGATGTACATCTACGCCTACCGCAATCTCGGCATCTTTTATGAAAATGCCGTCAACCGGATTCTCCACGATGTCGTAACAGCCAGCCGGCCCGTTTGGGCCAAAGTCACCGGCACCTTTACGGCACGAGGCGGGCTGTCGAGTAAGATCGAAGCGAAGTATCCGTAGATTCTAAAATCTTCTCACCTGCTTCCCAACCGAAGTCGTTCACCAGCCTCATCCGCCTACGCTCTTGCACGGCAGCGGTGACCAGGGTACCCTCATGGTCCAATATGGCAACTTACGCAATCGGCGATGTACAAGGATGCTATGACCCCCTGCAACGTCTCATTCATCGTATTGGATTTGACCCGGCGGTCGACCGTCTCTGGTTCGTCGGCGACTTAGTCAACCGCGGGCCAGATTCGCTGAATGTCCTTCGCTATATCAAAAATCTCCAAGATCGGGCCATTGTCGTCTTGGGCAACCACGACCTTTTTCTCCTCGCTGTTGCCGAAGGCATTGCCACAGTTCGTCCAGAAGACACCCTGCAGGCCATCCTGAGTGCATCGGATCGTGATGAACTCATCGCCTGGCTTCGTCAGCAACCTTTGTTCTATCGAGAAGATCCTTTCGTCCTTGTCCACGCGGGCTTGCTACCCCAATGGTCGATCGACGAGGCAGAACAGCTGGCCCAAGAGGTTGAAACCGCCTTGCGAAGCCCTTCTTATCGGACCATTCTCCAAGCCCTGTATCCCAGCAAACATCTCCAATGGTCCCCACACCTGGTCGGCTCTACCCGACTTGCAACCATCATGAAGGTCTTCACAAGGCTTCGGGCCTGCTCCCTAGATGGCCGGATGGAATCTTCCTTCAGCGGTCACCCAGAGCGGGTCCCGGCCGGATATTTCCCTTGGTTCAAAATTGCACAACGACCTCACCACGATACAACCATCATCTGTGGACACTGGGCTGCACTGGGACTCCACTGCGAAGAGCATCTCCTTGCCATCGACAGCGGCTGCGTGTGGGGACGACAACTCACCGCAATACGGTTGGAAGACCGAACAGTGTTTCAGGTGTCCTGCAGCAACCTCGAGCTATTGTGGTGACTGAGCCGACGCCTCTCAATCCCAATTGGCCTCGTTACACTTCACATCCGTTCCCCTCTTACCGCTTTGTACCAGGTCAGTCACCTCATCCACGACGAAATCGCCTTGGCCATTCCTATTGCCAGCCAGAGCCAAGACCAAGGCCTTTCCCTGCTGCACAATGGCAGACTTCGGATGACTATCTATACGGAATTGACCTCTACAACTTCGCGTACTGGTGGGAAGCACACGAGATCTTCGAAGGGTTTTGGCATGTTGTAGGACGCGATACCGAACAGGGCAATTTCTTCCAAGCGCTGATTCAGCTCGCTGCAGCAAATTTAAAGCGCTTCATGGGGAACGATGCGGCAGCTCGAAATCTTGCTCGCAGCGGAGTCACTCGTTTGCGGAACGTTCCTTCTTCCTATATGGGCATCGACATAGCACTCTTGATCCAATCCATACAAGAGCACCTCGACAGTCCTCATCCGCATATTCCACTCATTGGCTTAAGTCAACACCGAGAGAACATGACATGAGGTGCTAGGACGCTAGTGGTATGACTCGGAGTCGGAAGGAAACTTACCTTGTTCGACTTCTTCCTTATAACGACCAAGCGCTTGAAGGGTATTAGCTTTAAGATGCGCGTAGGACTTGACAAATTTCGGAACGAAGGTATCGAAAAGCCCGAGAAGATCATAGAGCACGAGGACCTGGCCATCACAATGCGGGCCCGCTCCAATCCCGATGGTCGCGATGGAAACGGCTTGGGTAATCTTTCTAGCCAATCCTGCAGGCACCGCCTCCAGCACCAGGGCAAAGGCTCCAGCAGCTTCAAGAGTCTTCGCATCTTCTAGCAACCTCGATGCTTGGTCCTCGACCTTGCCTTGGACCTTGTAGCCGCCTAGCGCATGAACCGATTGAGGGGTCATGCCTAGATGACCCATGACAGGAATCCCGATGCTCGTCATAGCTTTGACTCGATCAGCCATTACGGCGCCGCCTTCGAGCTTCACGGCAGCAGCCCCGGCCTGTAACAAGCGCCCTGCATTTCGCACAGCATCTTCCTGACTCGCCTGATAAGACATAAACGGCATGTCAGCGATCACCAGCGATCGCTCCACCGCACCGGCGACCAGTTTGGTATGGTACAGCATATCCTCCATCGTCACGGAGAGTGTATTGGGCTTACCCTGCACAACGACTCCCAGCGAATCGCCGACCAAAATCACCCGGATCCCTGCTTGCTCCACAATGCGAGCAAACAGCGCGTCGTAGGCCGTCACCACGACAAGCTTCTTCCGGTCTTGTTTGTACTGTTGGAATTCGAGGATCGTCATCAGCCTAGTTCAGCTTTCGTGATGATCTCCGCTAATCGATGGGTCGCTTTAATCGCCATGATATGAACGCCATCGCAATGTGGCCGCACCGCCTTGATCGTCCGAACAGCGATGTCGACCCCGACATCCTCGGCTCTGTCTCCGGCAGCTTTGAGTTCATCGATCATCTCGCTGGGTACCGAGATGCCTGGAATATTCGCGTTCATGAACTCGGCCATCTTGTGATTACGCATCACCAGGATACCGGCCAAAACCTTGACCTTGAACGGCCGAACCGCGTTCATAAAGCTCGCAAACTGTTCAGGGTGATAGATCGCTTGGGTCTGGAAGAATTGCGCCCCCGCCTTTACTTTCACTTCGAACTTGGCGAGCATCGGCCCGAGCGGGTCAGCTTCTGGCGTCACCGCCGCACCGATCGCAAACGCAGTCAAACCATCCAGCTTGTGCCCGGCCATATCATGGCCCTTGTTCAACCCTTGCACAAGTTGCATCACTTGAACGGAATCAAGATCGTAGACCGGCTTAGCCTCTTTATGATCACCGACTGTCGGATAATCGCCGGTGAGGCACAGGATATTTCTGATCCCGAGCATATGCGCGCCCATCAGATCGGACTGCATCGCGATCCGATTACGGTCGCGGCAAGTCAACTGCATCACGGGATCATGCCCTAATTCGTACAGCAGGCGGCAGACGGGAAGCGAGCCGGCACGAACCACCGCTGCAGTATTGTCGGTGACATTTACTCCGTGCACTCTACCAACCAGTTGCTTGGCATTCTCCAATACAGACGAGATATTGGTTCCCTTGGGCGGATTGTACTCGACGGTAACTGCAAACGTCCCCTTATTGAGGACATCTATGAGACGCTGAGGTTCTCGAATCATCGCTGGCTCCTTATCGCAGTCCGACTGACCTCATCGCAGACTCCACCGTATTTTCAAGCAACATCGCGATCGTCATCGGACCCACTCCACCGGGCACAGGGCTAATCCAACCGGCTTTTTGACTGACGGCATCGAAATCCACATCCCCGCATAATTTACCCTCTGGCGTTTTATTCGTTCCTACGTCGATGACGACCGCACCCTCGCGCACCATGTCAGCGGTGACAAACTTTGCCTTTCCAATCGCCACCAGAAGCACGTCCGCCTCTCGGCACACTGCAGGAAGATCTTTCGTTTTCGAATGACAGATCGTGACCGTTGCATTTTTTTGGAGCAGCATGAGCGCCAACGGCTTCCCGACAATATTACTCCGGCCCAGCACAACCGCCCGCTTCCCCTCAATCGTCACTCCTGCAGATTCAATCATCTTGATAACGCCTTTCGGAGTGCAGGCTTCGAAGACGGGATGCCCCTCAACGAGACGACCGAAGTTGTAGGGATGAAATCCGTCCGCATCTTTGAGTGGCGAGACCGCCTCCAGGATGACCTTGCTGTCGATGTGCTTCGGCAGTGGGAGCTGAACCAAGATGCCATGGATTTTGGGATCCGCGTTCTTCTGTTCAATGAGCGTTAACAGCTCGACCTGTGTCGTACTGGCGGGAAGTTTGTGATCGTCAACATAGATTCCGGCCAACTCACACGCCTTTTGCTTGTTTCGAACATAGACGTGCGAGGCAGGATCGTCACCAACTAAAATGGTTGCCAGACCAGGCTTAATCGATTTTTGAGCAAACAGCTCTGCCGACTCCCGTGCCAGTCGGTCACGAACCTGCTGTGCAAGCGCTTTCCCGTCGATGAGCTTTGCGGCCACAATCTCCCCTCCCATTAGCAATTTAGCCAGTAAAAATGCTGCAACTTATCAGGGGAATTTTAGGTAAGTCAACGTTCCTCGACCCCTCGCGAGCTATTGCGTCAGCCGCCAGGAATCAGGGGGCTCTACTTCAGCCCACGCCCCTACGCCCTTCCCCATCCTTCCTTGACAGGCTCTTCACCCCTTGGATACGATGATTTCTAGTTTAATTGGGGACCTCCCTCCTTTGCCTGTTCATTTCCACAACCAGCTTTTCCTCTCTTTGGCTCTGACGTTGAGCCTTACATCGCCCAGTGAGGCAGTACAAATCACTGGATTGGCATCTCCCAACAGTTTCGTCGGTGACCCAACCGGCAGCGAATATTTCATCTCCAATATTAATGGCGAACCAGATGCGCGAGACAACAATGGCTTCATCACCAAGTTGAATGCCGAGGGGAAGGTCACCAACCTCAAGTTCATACAAGGCGGTGTCGCAGAGGTCTTTCTCCATGCTCCCAAAGGGATGGCTCTTGTGGGGTCGATACTCTACGTTGCAGATCTTGACCAATTGAAAGGGTTTGATAAGGCCACAGGAAAACTAGTAGCCACCGTATCCTTTTCGTCCCGCTCGCATGGGCAAGTATCGCTGACCGACGTTGTCGCTTCACCGACCGGGCTTCTCTACGTCTCAGACCAAATGGCCAATTCCATTTACCGCATCAACCCAACGGACGATCATCACGTCGACCTACTAATTCGTGACAACAGGCTTGCCGGCCCTGCGGGAATCGCGATCCATCCCAAGACGAATCATCTTATTACCGTGAGTTGGGAAAAAGGCAAAATCCTTGAAATCACTCCAGAGGGACAGCTGAGCGAATTGGAAGCGAACGGATTTTTTACGAGTCGCTTCCAAAATCTGAGCGGAGTGGATTTCGATCAATGGGGCAACATGTATGTGTCGGATTTCACAAAGGGTAAGGTTTGGCGTATGACCAGAGACCACCGATTCCAGGTCATTGCCGAGCATCTCCCCGCCCCAGCTGATATCGGAATTGACCGTACAAACAACTTGATATTGGTTCCGTACCATTACATGCATGCGGCCGAGATGAATGGGCTGGAAACCCCGCCATCGGCAAAGCATAAGAGTGAAAAACGCACACTCGCCGACTACGGGTTTATTCCTCCGCCTCCCAAGCCCGGCACGGAAGGGGCCACCAAATGAGCGGGTGCATATATTGTCACAGCCGAAAGGGAAAACGCCCCTGTCCGGCTCTTCACGGGTTGATCTGTAGCACCTGCTGTGGCGAGCACCGTATGACACGGATCTCATGCCCCGATGATTGCACCTACCTTGATAGCGGAAGCGATTACCAGCAAAAACGACTCGGCACACAATTCATGCCTCTTCGCCGAAACTTCTATCAGGAGCTGGACCAATTGGGAGGCCATAAAGCCGTGGCGCTATTCAACCTGATCGAGGTCATCACCTTCGGCTATTTCGAAGGGCGCAGGGATGGGCAGGACGCCGAAATCGTCGCGGCACTGCAAGCGCTCCGTCGCACATTGAGCCCACTTCATGTTCCCACCGCACCGATGCCGGTGTTTGCTGAACACCTCAAGAAGGAGTACGAGGCGTTTCGCAAGCAGAACCCCCACCAAATTGCTGAGTCATCCGAGGCACTGGAAGTTCTGGATCGCGCTGCCCGGTTTATTTCCGAATGTTCCGAAAATGATTTTCAATCAAGCCGGTTTCTGGGAGGACTTATCGGGTATGTAAAGATGATGCATCCGGAGATCGCGGCGCATCTGAAGAAGACGCATGAACCGGGACACATCCTTCTGCCTGGGCGATCTTTCCTGCCACCACCCGCCGCCGACGTTCACACCCACGGTCCTGACTGCAAACACCATCATTAGCCGGTGTTTCTACGTCAATTAGACTGCGGCAGTCACGGGTTGCTGTTCTAAAACCCGTTCAATATGAGCAGCCAGACGAAAATCTGCCTCATTTGAAAGCGATACAAATTGGACGCCGAATTCTTGCCCTCGCACCCAGCGCACGATGGCCTGGTCAATATCCAGGCTGTCCTGTTGATCGGGCAACCAGAGCCGTATCATCACCAGCGGATTGCGCGGAAGATCGGAAAGGCTCTGGATTCGAACTCCATTTAACGAGATATCCCGTATAATCGACTGTCTCAGCACCTGGCCCAGGAGATAACAGCTTGGATACTCAGTCGAGACTCGACGATACATGCGGCGCGTCACAACGGGTTTCATGAGCCCTCCTTTGAGGAGACGAAGAACGTGACGCCAAGAATAGCCGTCAAACAGGTTTGGGGGAAACCCCACGAAAGCCACCCCTCAAAAGTAAGGATTTTTTGAGACTACGGGAGGAGCCACGTAAAGAGACGAGGAAGGTACACAAAACACCGCTGACCGACATCTAGCCGGTCAAGCACCCAACTACGCAGATACGCACGTCACTACTACTCCACAATCGTAACCGTCATCTCCGCACGCTCATTTGGATTATCCCGCTCGTCGCGTGGCAGATTGACGATCTTGTCAGCCACACCAATTCCCTTTTTTACTTGGCCAAATACAGAATATTTACGATCCAGAAATCGTGAGTCCTCTACGACGATAAAGAACTGAGAACCGGCCGAATCTGGATCAGCCGCCCTGGCCATCGAAACGATGCCACGCTTGTGCGGAATATCGTTGAATTCCGCCTTAATGTTGTGGCCTGGCCCTCCCTGGCCATAGGTCTCTTTTTTGAGAGTATCCTTGGTATTAGGGTCTCCGCCTTGAATCATAAAACCAGGAATGACACGGTGAAAAATTGTCCCGTTGTAAAACCCGTCCTTTGCGAGCTTAATAAAATTCTCTACATGTCTTGGCGCAACATCTGGATAGAACTCAATCTCAATATCACCGAATTTTGTTTTGATGATTGCCCTCGGCACTTTCGGTGTCGTATCCGCAGCCATGACCGACTCGATATTTGCGACTGAGAACGCAACACATGCCAGCAGTCCAATAAGCATTCGCCATCTTACTCGCTTCAGCATTTCTGACCTTCCCCAATCTTACACATGACAGAGAGTCGTCATCTTAATGGAAAACATCTTCTCGCTCAACCCGCTCCAATGCCCGTTGCGCTGCTTGCTGCTCCGCCTCTTTTTTGCTGTACCCTCGACCAATCCCACACGCCTCATCATTCAAGTACACTTCCACCTCAAACATTTTTTGATGATCTGGCCCGGTTTCCTGCACAATCACATACCGTGGCAACACGTCATGATGCTTCTGACACCACTCCTGAAAGCGGGTCTTGTAATCACCTCCACCAGGCCTCGTTTGCAACTCATCGATGTAACGCAGCTCTTCATCTAAGACGTCGATCGTAAAGTTGCGACTGGCCTCAAGGCCTCCGTCGAGATAGACCGCCGCAATGACCGCCTCCAAGGCATCGGCAAGTAGCGAGGCCTTCTCCCGCCCTTTCGAAAGCTCCTCGCCACGCCCAAGCCTCAGTCTAGCCCCAAGATCCAGGCGCCTGGCAGCAGTGGCTAATGGAGCTTCACTCACCAACCTAGCTTTGAGCTGCGAGAGAGCCCCCTCGCTTAACTCCGGGTATCGACTCGCGAGATAGTCGCTGACAATGAGGGACAAGACGGCATCGCCCAGAAATTCAAGCCGTTCATTATGGTTTTGGCCCGACGCACGTCGTTCATTCACGTATGACTTGTGCGTCAGAGCCTCTTGCAAGAAGCTTGAGTTCGCAAATCGATAATTTGATATGGTAGAAAGCGAATCGGTTGAAGAAGCCGGCTTCATTGTCGCACGCGCACTAAGCGTCCAGCCTCTTGAAGATTAAACAGGCGTTGACTCCGCCGAATCCGAAGGAGTTCGACAGCGCCATCTGGATTGCGGCAGGCCGAGCCGTATTGGGGACATAATCAAGATCACAGGCTGGATCAGGATTGTCGAGATTGATCGTAGGCGGAAGAATCCCATGATAGAGGGCCAGGACGCTGAAAACGGCTTCAATCCCACCCGCTGCTCCAAGCAAATGCCCGGTCATAGATTTGGTTGAGCTGACAGGAATACGAAAGGCATGCTCACCAAACACCCGCCTGATCGCTCGCGTCTCAATCGCATCGGCCATCGTTGAAGTACCATGCGCATTGATGTAGCCGATCTGATCGCGTCGAATGCCGGCATCTTTGAGCGCCAATTCCATGCAACGGACGGCCCCCTCACCCTCTTCCGGTGGGGCGGTAATGTGATAGGCGTCGCTGTTCATCCCATACCCGATGATCTCGCCATAGATTCTGACCCCACGCTGAAGGGCGTGAGTAAGCTCCTCGATCACCACGACACCAGCCCCTTCGCCTAACACAAATCCATCTCTGTCCTTGTCGAACGGGCGACTTGCTTTCGTCGGCGCATCGTTCCGAAACGACAACGCCTTGGCTGATGCGAACCCTGCCACACCGAGCGGAGTCACCGCCGCTTCGGCGCCTCCTGCAACCATGACGTCGGCATCACCTCGCTGAATCAGGCGGTAGGCATCTCCGATGCAATGGTTACCCGTGGCACAGGCCGTCACGGCACAGGAGTTTGGTCCTTTGGCACCAATTCGAATCGCCACCTGCCCAGAGGCAAGATTAATGATGGTCATGGGGATGAAGAACGGTGAGACTCGACCGGGCCCCTTGTCTTTGAGTACCTCATGGTAGTGTTCAATCGACCCAAGCCCACCGATCCCGGAACCGATGTAGACCCCCACCTTAGTGGCTTCCTCCGGCGGCACTTTCAGACCCGCATCATCCACAGCCAATTGGGCAGCGCCCACGGCATAGTGGATGAACGTATCCATCTTCTTAATTTCCTTCTTTTCGATGAATCGAGCCGGATCAAAATCTTTGACCTCCCCCGCAATCTGGGCATCATACCGTGTTGGATCAAACCTAGTGATTCTGGCGATCCCTGACTCACCGGCGCAGATCGCCTTCCAGGTCTTCTCGACACCCGTGCCTAGCGGAGTCACCAGTCCGAGACCGGTGATCACAACACGTCGAGCGGCCGGATGAGACACTTCTGGAGGCATGCTTATGACTTTTCCTTGATGTAGTCCAACGCCTTCCCGACAGTCAGAATCTTCTCGGCATCCTCATCGGGAATTTCGATTGAGAATTCTTCCTCAAGCGCCATCACAAGCTCGACAGTATCGAGCGAATCAGCGCCAAGATCTTCGACGAAGGAGGCCTCCGGCGTCACCTCACCTTCTTCCACACCGAGTTGCTCAGCAATAATCTTCTTGACTCGCTCTTCAACAGTTGCCATCGCTATGACTACCTCCTTCCCCAGTATGACTCCCTCTGCACCGTCCCATGGGGATCTGTGACGGCCGTGTGCCCAAACAATTCGTTACCTCTAGACCATCAACATCCCGCCGTTCACATGCAGGACATGACCGGTAATGTACGCCGCCTCCTCGGACACGAGGAACCGCACGGCCGCAGCCACATCTCCCGGCGTCCCCAACCGACCCAACGGGATTTGTTTCAGTAATGTGTCCTTTACATCAGTGGGAAGGCCGTGAGTCATGGCCGTATCGATAAACCCGGGCGCCACCGCATTCACCGTAACATTGCGACTGGCGTATTCCCGTCCAACGGTTTTAGTAAACCCGATCACAGCTGCCTTGGACGCCGAATAATTCGCTTGCCCTGCATTGCCGATAACCCCAACGATTGATGCAATATTCACGATGCGACCATACCGTTGCTTGGTCATCGGCTGCAACACGGCCTTCGTACAATTAAAGGTGCCGTTCAGGTTGATCTGAAGCACCAGATTCCAATCTTCTTCTTTCATCCGCAAGAGCAGCCCATCGCGGGTAATCCCGGCATTGTTGACCAGAATGTCAATCTTTCCCCAAGCCTTGATAACCTGCTCAACCATCGCCTTGGTATCGTTGGTGTCCGCAACGTTGACTTTCAGGTTCAGAGCCTTTCTTCCGAGCTTCTCGATAACTCCGACCGTTTCCAAAGAACGCCCAGGATCGAGATCGGCCACGGCGATATCAGCACCAGCTTGAGCAAGGTTTTCGGCAATGGCCCGCCCGATCCCTTGAGCGGCGCCCGTGACGATCGCAGTTTTTCCTTGTAGTGACATGACAGACCTTTCAGGCAATACGTTAACAGGCTGACAGGGAGTTCGTCACCTGGTTTCCTCTGTGGAGTTAATCAGGTTGAGCTGACCGCCGCGAGCGTCGTGTCCAACGACGTCGGATCATTCACATTCAATAATCTCGCACCCGGGAGAATTCGTTTGATCAATCCAGTTAAGACGGTTCCTGGACCGACCTCGACAAACGTCGTGACACCCATCGTTCCCATCGTGCGCACGGTCTCTTCCCACAACACAGAAGACGGCAACTGGCGAATCAGCGACGCTTGGATCTCGTTGGCCCGGCTGATCACTCTCGCTTCAGCATTGTTCACGAGAGGTGCGCGGAGATCCGACCACGAAACCTCGGCCAAGTCCCTCGCCAATCGATCGGCAGCTTGCTGCATCAACGGAGTATGGACCGGCACACTCACCGGAAGAGGAATGGCTTTTTTACAACCTTGGCCTTTGGCCAATTCGATCGCCCGTTCTACCGCTGCTTTTTCACCGGCAATAACAACCTGCCCCGGTGAGTTAAAATTGGCAGCCGCAACAACCCCGGCAGGTGACGCAAGGCGGCACACATCTTTCACAACCTCGGCCGTCAAACCCAACAGCGCAGCCACCAGACCAGTTCCTGGCGCCACGGCTTCAGACATGTAGCGCCCTCGTTTTTGAACGAGGGCGACCGCATCTTGAAATGCGAGGCCGCCTGCCGCAACCAACGCCGAGTACTCGCCTAAACTATGGCCAGCCACCGCAACTGGCTTAAGTCCAACCGGCTCCAAAAGTTTGAATGCCGCCATGCTGCTGGCCAGTAAGGCCGGCTGGGTGAATTCCGTGAGATTGAGCCGTTCCGGAGGTCCGGTAAAACACAATGCCGCGACATCATATCCCAAAACTGAGGATGCCTCATCGTAAACGGATTTCACCGAGGGATGCGCGTCATAAAGCAACTTCCCCATTCCAACCGATTGGGACCCCTGTCCTGGGAAAACAAACCCGATTCCTTGAGCCATGGGGGGTTAGATATCTTAGAAATACCGTGCAAAGTCAACGGGAAAAGTTTTCACCTACCACCATCTCATTACAGCCGGAAGGTCCTGCACCTCTACCTTGCTGGTCGCGCACAGAACGCTTGCCTACCATCGGATCATCGCAGAGGCCCACGTCAATCCAGCCCCAAACGCCCCGAGCATCACCAACGAACCGTCCTTGATGCGCCCCTCGCGAACCGCTTCATCCAGAGCGATCGGAATGGATGCAGCTGACGTATTCCCATAACGATCCAGATTCAGGAGCACTTTTTCGATCGGAAGACCGAGCCGTTCCATTACCGCCCTGAGTATCCGCACATTGGCCTGATGCGGGACATACAGATCGAGATCCTCCACCCGGAAATGATTGGATGACAGTGTCGTGCGCGCAATTTCTTCCAACGTGCGTACCGCGACTTTGAACGTCTCGTTTCCTTTCATCTTGATATTGTGCAGACGCTCCGTGATCACTTTTTCGGACGGCGGAGTCCGTGAGCCTCCTCCCGGCACCATAATCAACTCGCAGAGAGTTCCGTCGGAACGGAGATCAGTGGAAAGAATCCCCCTCTCTCCATCGCTCGCACTGAGGACCGCCGCGCCTGCTCCATCTCCGAATAGCACACAGGTATTCCGGTCAGTCCAATCAGTAATGGCGGACATCACTTCAGATCCGATCACGAGGACGTGACGCATCCCTGTCTTAATGTAGGCGTCCGCCACGGATAACGCATAGACAAACCCACAGCAGGCCGCAGAAAGGTCACACGCCCCTGCTTTCGTCGCGCCGAGTTGATGTTGCACCAGGCACGCGGTTGCCGGAAGAGGGAAATCGCCCGTGCACGTCGCGACCAGAATCATATCGAGATCGGTCGCCGCCACACCGGCCGCTGTTAGGGCCCGCCTCCCAGCTTGAACCGCCAAGTCCGAGCAAGCTTCTCCGGTCGCTGCAATTCGACGCTCTCGGATCCCGGTCCGCTCTCGGATCCACTCATCAGATGTGGCAACCATGCGCTCAAGGTCCGCATTGGTCAGCACTCTCGTAGGAGCATAGGAACCGGTTCCGGCAATGCGCGCCTTCATGTCTCGAGTTCCACCGGTGGCTGGGAGTGACTGGCTTCAATATCCCGTTGGATCAGCTCTGGGACCCTGCTGTCCGCCATCCCTTTGGCTCGTCGAATCGCATTCTTAATGGCTTTGGCCGACGATCGCCCATGACAAATCATCGTAATCCCATTCACTCCGAGGAGCGGAGCGCCGCCGAACTCGGCATAGTCGATTTTCCGCTTGAGATTCTGTAGAGGGCCTGAAATGAAGGGATACGCGAGCCGGCCAAGGAAATGCCCCGAAATTTCCTTGAGCAGAAGCCGCTTGATCATCGCGGCAACCCCTTCGGAAATCTTCAGGGCAACATTGCCGATAAACCCGTCACACACAACGATATCGGCGATTCCACTGTACACATCGCGCCCTTCAACATTCCCGACGAAATTCATCGAACTTCCCTTGAGCCGCTTAAACGCCTCTTTGGTGACTTCGTTGCCTTTACTGTCTTCCTCTCCAATACTCAGAAGACCGACACGAGGATGCGGTTTCCCGAGCAGATGCTTTCCATATTCGTTCCCCATCAACGCGAATTGCTCAAGATGCTCGGCCGTACAGTCGACATTCGCGCCGACATCCAACATGATCGCTTCCCCGCTCAGCGTCGGCAGGCTGGTCGCAATGGCTGGTCGTTCAACCCCCTTTGCCAACCCTAACAAGAAGAACGAGGCTACCATGCTGGCCCCGGTATTGCCGGGACTCACAATCGCACAGGCCTGACCGTTCTTCACGAGCTCCGTTCCGATCCAGATAGACGAGTCCCGCTTCTTCCGTGCAACCGTGGCAGGCGATTCATGCATCTCAACAACTTGGGAAGCATGTCGAATAGAAATGCGGGAATCGTGACAGGCAAGACGCTCACATTCCTGCTTGAGAATCGTTTCATCGCCGACGAGAATGATCTCGACGTCAAGTTCTTGCACGGCCTGAACAGCGCCCTCAATACAGGGCGCGGGGCCATGATCGCCCCCCACCGCATCAAGCGCAATCTTCATACGAGATGGTGTACTCACAGATGGCGTCGGAAAGAGTGGCTGACCATGCGTCGCCCCCTTTGGTTCACATCGGACGCGCTGGGAACTTAAGGCAACGGACCGATGTGTACACTGAGCGGCCTTCAACGTCACGGCCAAGACCGTACGCAAGCTCGTAACGAACTTGCCTTGCCCCGTCAACGCCTGGCGTCGTGGCGCGCTGGCGGATGTTCGACATTCTGCTTACGCTTCCTCGACCTGAATGACGGCCTTGCCCTTATAGGTACCGCAATTCAGACACGTGTAATGCGGTAACTTCAACTCGTGGCACTGCGGACACACGGCCATTCCTGGTGGGGTTATGCGCAGCTTTTGGGTACGACGCTTATCACGTCTCGCCCGTGAATGTTTATGTTTTGGATTGGGCATGGTAACTCCTTATTTCCGCTCGACCCCGATCGTCATTCAGCGATTGCCAGACTCTCGTAGCTTTTCCTTCATCGTGCGCAAGACCTGAAATGGACTTCCCGTCTGGTCCACCACACAATGACAAGGTCCTTCATTCAGGTCTTTGCCACAACGGGCACATAACCCGAGGCATCCCTCGGAACACAAGGGATGCATAGGAGATGCGAGAATCAATTGCTCGCGTAACATCGGCGCCAGCTCCAGCTGATCACCGGTAAAGTAATACAGGTCGTCGTTCTGCTCGTCCTGTTCAACCTCAGGGGGCGTCGTCGCCTTTTTCTTTCGTCCATCGTCTCGTTTTGAAGCAGACGCCGTCACCTTCAGTTCCCGTTCGTACGCTACGCGCAACGAAAACGCCACCGGGTCATCGAAATCCTTGAGACACCGCACACACTGGTGAATTGCCGTTCCTTCCACGACTCCAGTCACATAGAGAGTACGCTCGATCGCACGAAGATCCAGTCCTATGGCCACCGTTCCACGAATAGACACATCTGCATCGGCCAGCCCCAGCTCTTCGCCTGTAAGGTCTCCCGACAAGGAAAGGCCTTCTACCGTGATGTCCGCGATTTTCGGTGTCAAGATATCCATGGTCATCCTCGACAACGTACTGCTGCCCCATCTCAATGCGTCGGAATCACCGGTCACGTTCGTTATCGCTCCTCAGCAAAGCTGATAATGGCGATATGCCGAGCCCGTTTCACGGCCACTGTCAGCTCACGCTGATGACGCATGCAATTTCCGGAAATGCGGCGCGGAACGATACGCCCCCGCTCCGTCAAGAAATTCCTGAGCAGGCCGGCATCCTTGAAATCGATCGGCGCTTTATCCAGACAAAATCGGCAGGGACGCCTTCGCTGAAACATCCGACCGCCGCCTCCACGTTCATTTTCACCTCGATCCATACTGCCTCCTCATACGCTTGGCATTAACCGTCTTCACCCATTTCATACCCGGGGTCGTCGTGCATCGGAGGTTCGGCACTTGCACCCCCGTCTTGGCGCTTCGGCATAAACGTGACCGTCTGCGCAACCACCTCATGCTTGCTACGTTTCTGGCCGTCTTCGGTTTCCCATCGCCGCTGCTGCAACCGACCTTCAACGATCGCCCCGTTGCCTTTGCTCAAATACTGTCCGCAATGTTCCGCCTGCCTGCCGAACACCACGATATCAACAAAACAGACCTCTTCCTTCAGATCGTCACCCTGTTTAAACCGACGACTCACCGCTAAGCCGAAACTCGCCACCGGCGTCCCGCTCGGCGTATACCGAAGCTCAGGATTCCGGGTGAGATTCCCCATCATGATGACTTTATTAAACCCGGCCACCGTCGGACTCCTGTGCTGAGGCTTCCACCGGGTGCCGCTCCATTAGCGGTTTCTCGTGATGGATCGTCAGAAACTTGATGATGTTGTCTTCCAATCGATATGCCCGTTCGAGTTCCCCGACCGTGTTGTTCGGAGCCTTAAAGTAGAAATAGGCATACGTGCCCTTTCGCTCACGACGCACTTCGTAGGCGAGCCTCTTCTTCCCTAAATTCTCGGCTTTGATGAATTGGGCGCCGGTCTTATCGGCAACGTGTTTCATCTTGTCGATGAGGGTTTTTGTCTCCTCATCGGAGACGGACGGACGAATAATAAACAGAGACTCGTAGAGCTCCATGCAGCGATCCTCCTGGACAAAGGCCCCCGAACCAGTCGGGAGCAAGGTGTAGGGCGCCTATTTGGCGTAAAGAACGGTGGACGGTAGCACAAGATTTCTCACACTGTCAATGAACCCAAGGGAGTCATCTACTTGTGAAAGCTCCTCACAAACCAGTCTTGAGTGCACTCGTACAAGCAGCCTCTCACCTTCATTACGGTCTTTCCCCGCATTGACAGAAACAGACCTATGTGTAACCATTGGATACTATTTGACGTACCGACGTACCATGGACCGGCATATCGTCTGTCTCCAGATTCCCGCTTTTCGAATTGCGCTGGCTCGTGCCACTGATAGCACGCTTAGGGACAGACCAGTGGCCGTCGCACCAACGCATACGCCACGTGCATTGATTCGAGAAATTTCTACGGAAGCCCTTCACGAAGGTCTTCAGCCTGGCATGCCCATAGCCCTCGGACGGCTGATCTGTCCCGGCCTACGGGTGATCCCTCCGGACTTATCATTGACTCGCACCGCCCACCATGAGTTGCAACGGCACATCTCCTCTGTTGCACCGGTCTGGGAATCGATCAGGCCCGGCTCGCTCTTCTTAGACCTCACCGGCACCACTCGACTCTTCGGACCTCCCATCGATACGGCAACTCGCATCAGTCGAGAGTTGGCCTGTCAACAGGGATGGCCCAGCACAATCGGACTGGCGGGCAATAAGCTGGTCACACAACTGGCCGCGACAACGTTAGCCAAGCCGCCGCAAGTCCTCTTAATTCACCCAGGCTCAGAACAGCTGTTTCTCGCTCCATTGCCGACCCTCTTACTCCCAGGCCTCCACCGAGCCCACACCTCACGGGTTCTGCAACGATTGGAGGATGTGAACCTCCTCACACTCGGCGCGATTGCTGTTGTTTCGTTGGCGCACCTGCAAGCCGTCCTCGGCGCGCCCGCCAATTTGCTGCACGATTGGGCTCAAGGAATCGATCCTTCCCCGGTACATCCACCGATCGCACAACCCGCGCTCGAACGTTCCCTTCGCCTGGATCCAGATGAAGTCGATGATCAACTCGTACTGGGTCGGCTGTACCGATTGTTGGAGCAGCTGTGCACCACGCTTCGACAACAACAGCGTGTCTGCCGGCTCATTTCGCTGACGATTCGACACAGCGACCATATCGAGCAGACGGCGAGAGAAACGCTACCTCGAAGCACCTATTGGGAGGTCGATCTCCAGCCCGTAGTGATACGACTATTTTACCGATGTTTCAGCCGGCGGGTGCGTCTCACAGAGTTGAGACTTCTCGTCAGTCGGCTGGAGCCGCCGGCCCAGCAACTCTTCCTTTTCGATGAATCTGAGTCCGTGCGCCCTCCTCGCGCTCACCGACTCTCGTTGGCCCTCGATGCAATTCGCGCGAAGTTCGGCGAACGAGCGCTGTCCTGGGGAAGAACACTGAAATGATGACGACGCCCTTTGTGCATCTCCATGTTCACTCCGATTATTCGCCAATGCGTGGGGTGTCGCCATTGGAAGAACTCTGTACCTTGGCACAACGGCACGGATCACCGACCCTGGCCGTGACCGACACGAACGGCTTGTACGGAGCAATCCGATTTATCGAACACGCTACACGACAGGGTCTCCGGCCGATTCTCGGCGCTGAGCTGACGACCGGCAATCATCGCGCCGTCTTGCTGGCCAAAACACCGGATGGCTACGCCAACCTCTGTCGTCTCCTGTCGGAACGCCATTGCAATCCCTCGTTCGACTTTCTCGCATCAGTGTCACGCTACCGCAGCGGCCTGATCATCTTCACAGACGATACAGCCGCACTCATGCGTTGGGCGGAAGAATCACGGTACGATCTCTACGTCGAGCTGACCCCTGGACCAGCCATGCATGAGACACTCCTCTTCAGTCGTCGTATGCATCTTCCACCCGTCGCCACCAATCGCGTGCACTTCGCTCATGCGAATGACTTTTCCACGCATCGCTTATTACGTGCCATTGCCCTTACTCAGCAGTCAGTAAGTTAGACAACACATGTTGAGTGTGTCATAATCCGTTCCGCCATGACGCGAGACGGACGAACCCTGGATCACGGCACCCTGGAAACCATCCGCACGATGGCCGTCGAGCG
>JAOUMR010000146.1 GCA_029881435.1 Nitrospira sp. | reverse complement strand
TCGGCTCAACGGAGCTGAGCGGCTCGCTGATATCATCACCGGCGTGCAGTTCAAAGACGGGGTCAAAGTGGAGGGTCAGAGAATCGCCGCCTGATTACCCATACACAACATTTGACTTTAACTCAGCCGATCTCCGTAGCCTCTTGTTCTTTGGGAGGCAGAAGATCCTTGGCCGTCCCGACCTGGCTCTGGCATAGAGCCAGGCATACTACGCAAGGAACTACCCATCCTTGTGCCGATCTGTCTAGTAGACCATCAGCCATCTTGGTCATCCGACTGAGCCCCCTAGGGTCAATGCCTACCGACCGACATTATGAATCAGCTCGATGCATGACGCTCGTCTCCTGTCACCGTTACCTTCTTCAGAGGTGTGGGTAGGGCTCGCGCTTGACTGGAACACCTACGTCCTCGAGGCTGAGAAACCAGTGAATCGGCCTGAGGCGGCCACGATTTGAGGTATCGTCAGCGCCCTGGGAAGGACGATGGACTATGGGAGGGGCCATAGGAAACTGATAGATCGATACGGTACTGGCTAACCAACACCAATCAATAAGGAGCCACCCCGGAGCCTGTCGTACGATTCTTCTCGTCTTGTTTCAACTTGTCGAACGCTTTATCGGCATGCTCACGGACCTGATCCTGCGTCATCGTCGATGCCGGCTTCGGTGCTTCGCCAGCACAACCATCGATACCCACCAGCACTATTCCCATCACAACAACGATGAGTCCGTTCTTAGATCTTGTCCACCGCATGCTATTTCCAGACATAGGTTTCCTCCGTAGACATGATATCCATACAGCTCGATTCGTTATCATACCCACCCCGTTGCCTGAATACCATTCTACGCCCAATTGTTGACTCGCTGAAACCAGGAGGGTATGCTCCCACCATACCCCAGTATTTACCCATGAGGCCTCTTATGTCTCTACACGACCGTCTGAGTGAAGACCTCAAGCTCGCGATGAAATCACACGATCAACTTCGCAAGGATGTGATCCGAATGATCAAAGCAGCCATCTTAAACAAAGAGGTTGAGCTGAAGCGTGATCTCGATGACGCAGAAATGAGCCGGGTGATGACGACCCTTGTGAAACAACGTCGAGAATCAGTCGAGCAGTTTGAAAAAGCACAACGGGCGGAACTGGCCGCTAAAGAACGTAAGGAAATTGAGATCATCGAAACCTATCTTCCAAAACCACTTTCCCCTCTAGAGCTTGAGACTGTTGTCACATCGGTCATTGCAGAGGCTGGATCTCACTCCCTCAAAGATATGGGGATGGTCATGAAGGCTGTCATGGCTCGCCTCGCTGGGCAGTCCATCGACGGCAAACAAGTCAGCGACCTGGTTAAAAGCAAGCTTTCCTGATCCATCCTTAGAGTCATTTGCTATACTGAATCCTATCCGGTGGCAGCTTCAGTTTCGGTCAATTCCAGCCGTTAAGTAGAGCTATGGCGATTCTCATTGTCGATGACTCCCCAGATCAACATCTTCTTCTCCGGTCGATCCTGACCAAGGCCGGCCACAACCAGATCGTGGCGGCGGATTCAGCTCAGGCAGCTTTTGCACTGTTGAACCTTGATGGAGGACAACCCTCGGTCGACGTGGATTTGATATTAATGGATGTTCTGATGCCTGATCTTGACGGCGTCGTGGCCTGCCGGCAAATCAAACAACAGGTGCATCTTCAGGACATCCCGATCATCATGGTGACCGCGAAGAATGATCTTGACAATCTGAAGGAGGCATTCTCAGCCGGCGCGATGGATTACATCAATAAACCGGTCAAAAGCGTGGAACTCCTCGCGCGGGTGACATCGGCTTTGACCTTGAAAAAAGAGATGGACTGCCGGAAGGAGCGGGAAGCTGAGTTGCGTCGCAGCAATGAAGAACTGCAGCAGGCGCTCAGGGAAGTAAAGGTATTGCGAGGCCTGATCCCGATCTGCGCCTCGTGCAAGAAAATCCGCAATGACGGCGGGTTTTGGCAGCAAATCGAAGAATATATCGGTGAACATTCAGAAGCAGAGTTCAGCCATGGGCTCTGCCAACCGTGCCTCAAAAAGCTTTATCCTGGCGTTTATCAGGACTAGCTGTTACGATTCTTCCAGTCACCCTCCTTTTCACCCCGTGTGAATATATGAGCATTTTGATTGTTGACGACTCAGTGGATGATCGCCTTCTTCTGCAGGCTATTCTATCCACCGCTGGATACGAAAACATTCATTCGGCGGATTCTGCTGCCGCTGCATTTAAGTACCTGGGGCTCGATGGGGGCAAACATGGGGTCGCGCGAGTTGATCTTATTCTCATGGATATTCTGATGCCGCAGATGAGCGGCATTGAGGCCTGCCGCCAAATCAAGGCCGTCGATCGCTTCCGTGACACGCCCATCATCATGGTGACGGTCAAGACGGACCCGGTCGATCTTCAGCTGGCATTTGCTGCAGGCGCCATGGACTACGTGGCGAAACCGGTCAACAAGATCGAACTGCTGACTCGCGTGCGGTCGGTGCTCCGACTCGTTCACGAGGTCGACCGTCGCCGCGCGCGTGAGCAAGAGCTCTTGGAGGTCATGCGGCAACTCCAGGAAGCCAATCAGATGCTGCTTCGTCTCTCCTGTTTAGATGGACTCACCGGCATCACCAATAGACGTCAGTTCGATGATTTTCTGGATCAAGAGTGGCGGAGAGCCGTCCGTGAGTCCACTCCGTTGTCCCTGATCATGTTCGACATTGATCGATTTAAGACCTATAACGACACGAAGGGTCATACAGCCGGTGACGAATGCCTGAAGCAAGTGTCCGCAGCTATTTCCAGTTCCGTGAATCGCCCTGGCGATTTGGTCGCCCGCTACGGCGGAGACGAATTTGTCACGGTTCTGCCTGGGACCGGGATTGACGGCGCAGCACAAGTGGCTGAAAGTCTCCGTCGACGAGTGGAATCCTTAGGCATTAAGAACTCGGACGGAGAGCTCATGACGATCAGCGTCGGATATGCCTGCGTTGTTCCCAGCCGGCATTCATCTCCTACCGATCTCATTAAGGCAGCTGATCAGGCCTTATATCAGGCCAAACAAGAAGGACGCAATCGAACGAAATCGGCTAGCATTCTCTCGTTGGTCCAGGACACGCACAACGACTAGACACTGCCACACGATATCACTGGTCGCTCACACGCTCATGTCACGTCACCCTCGTGGAGAATCTCCAGGACGAGTTGCGCATCCGACCAAATCCTCTCAACGTTCTATCACTGGCACAAGACAGAAGGTGATCTCACGAAGGCGCCAACGCTTACCGCATGGTCCTCTATCGCTTGATCCAACTGCAACCGCGTTCCTTGAGCAATATCAGGAGGCACTCCACAAACTGGCGCAAAGTGAGGCTCTCAATAGTGGGGATCTCCCCCGTGCATTCCGAGCTATTTCGAAGGCTTCTTGTTCCCTACTTCGAGTTGAACGCTCTAGCGCTTGGCTTTTGTCTAAGGAACGCGATGCGATCGTACTAGTCGACGTATACGAAACCTATCGAAGACGCTCCAGACCTAATTTTGTGCTCCCATCAGCCCACTGTCGACGCTATCTTCGATCACTCTCTCGAGAACGTTATGCGATTGCAGTTTCTCATGCTGTTTGCGATCTACGGACTCAAGAACTCACAGCCACCTATCTCGCTCAGTTCGATATCCAAGCCATACTCAGCGCTCCAATTAGGCAGAATGGAAAGCTCGTCGGTGTACTCTGCGCCGAGTCAATCGGAGCACCTCGCCAGTGGACCCGGCAGGAAGGACATGTAGTCGGTCTATTAGCAACAATGGCAACCCTGGCACTTGAGTCTGCCGATAGACGGGAAGTCGAGCAGGCACTCCGCGTTGCCAAAGAGGCTGCTGAAGTCGCCAGTCGAGCCAAGAGTGAATTCCTCGCCAGCATGAGTCATGAAATTCGTACCCCGATGAATGCTATCATCGGTATGGCTGACCTCCTCTGGGAAACTTCCCTTGCACCGGATCAGCGCAAGTATCTCAGGATCTTTCGCCGCGCTGGCGGCACACTCCTGAATCTGATTAACGATATCCTGGATCTTTCCAAGGTTGAGGCCGGCCACTTGGAATTGGAAGCCATCGAGTTTGATTTGAGCGAGGTTGTCGATAAAGCCATCGACATATTGGCGATGCGAGCGAATGAGAAGAGCCTGGAACTCACCTCCCATGTGAACTCAGATGTGCCATGCCGCTTGATCGGTGACCCGACACGATTGACACAAATCTTGATCAATCTGATCGGCAATGCTCTCAAATTCACCGAAACCGGAGCAGTGGAAGTGTCCGTCACTCTCGATCCCAACCAACATGGAGCCAGCGCAATTCGGTTTTCCGTCAGCGATACCGGGATTGGGATCTCTTCAGATAAACTAGGGTTGATCTTCGACAGTTTCACTCAGGCGCATGTCTCAACAACACGACAGTATGGAGGGACGGGTCTCGGCCTCGCGATTACCAAACA
Organism: Nitrospira sp.; assembly: GCA_029881435.1. Taxonomy (GTDB): domain Bacteria; phylum Nitrospirota; class Nitrospiria; order Nitrospirales; family Nitrospiraceae; genus Nitrospira_D. Next base: position 2,231 of record JAOUMR010000146.1, on the reverse strand, counting down.
GCTTGTCGAGCGAATGAACGGCAAAATCTGGGTGGAGAGTATCGTGGGAAGCGGCAGCACGTTTCATTGCTCCCTCCCCTTTCACGTTCAAACGACATCAATACAACAGAAACCTGCAACTCCAATCGATCTGACTGGAGTTCGTGCCCTCGCCGTAGACGATCATCCTACCAACCGCCGCATACTGCGAGAAACATTGAGCGCCTGGGGCGCTGAGGTGACGGAAGCGAGTGACGGCAAGACGGCATTGGAGAAACTCCGCTGTGCAGCCGAACAGGACAAGAATTATCAGCTGCTCCTCCTGGACTCTCGCATGCCGGAGATGAGCGGCTTTCAAGTGGCCGAACAGGCGAAAGCGCTCTCCAATGGGCGAGGTCCAACGGTGATCATGCTGACGTCGAATCATTGGGCTGATGATATTGCTCGGACCTATGACCTCGGCCTTGGTGGCTACTTGATCAAACCTATTCGACGGAGTGACCTTCTGCAATCAATCGAGATTACGCTCGGCCGGACAAACGGAACGCTCCCAAAACCGACGGAGACCATCGAGCCATCACCAACGGCCCCAACGCGAGCCTTGCGAGTCTTATTAGTCGAGGATTCTCCTGATAACCAGTTGCTGGTCCGATCCTACTTGAAACAGACAGACTATTACCTGGAAATCGCAGAGCATGGAGCGATCGCAGTGGATAAATTCAAGACCGTGCACTACGACGTGATCTTGATGGACATACAGATGCCTGTCATGGACGGGTATGCTGCCACAAAAGCGATGCGTTCATGGGAGCGAGAGCACGATTTACCGCCCACGCCAATCATTGCTCTCACCGCATTGGCCCTGAAAGAAGAAGTAGCTCGTATCTTTGAAGCTGGTTGCAACACCCATCTTACGAAACCCGTGAAGAAATCAACTTTATTGGAGATTCTCCGAGCACACAAGGACCATATCATCTCGTGAGCCATCCTTCACACTCCGAATCCCCAGATAAAATTGTTGTAGAGATTAGCCGCGACCTTGAGGAGATTGTGCCCATCTTCTTAGATAACCGAAAGAACGATCTCCAAACACTTCGAGACGCGCTGACTCGGCAAGACTTCGGAACCGTTCAGAATCTAGGCCATCGCTTGAAAGGGGATGGAGGCGGCTACGGATTCGATGCGATTACCGAGATTGGAGCCATGATGGAACAGGCGGCCAAACAACAGGACGGCTCGATGATCGAAGAACACATCGTGCGACTCAAAGACTTCCTCAGACGGGTCTCTGTCGTCTATCGATAATTGCGATAAGTGAATATCGTGCGACTCTAATGGCTTTCCCGCACAGGGACGGATCCCTGTAGCAAAAGTCATCAGGCAAAAACAGGACGCTCCGGCGGTGGTCGGCGTTGCAGAACATAGTCAATGGAGAGCATCAGGCGCTTGGTTTGACATCTACTTGCCTTATGAAAGGCGCTCGTCTCCTCGAACAGCATCGTTCCCTTTGGGCCTAAAATCATCTTAATACGATCACCGAATTTCCGATGGGCATCCTCGTCGCTCAGAATAATCCGATTAATCTCGCGAAAGCTTTTGGTTCGATGGGTCTTCTCGATAAGAACATGCGGACCACTCGAAGGATCGACATCGGTCAGATAGATGAAGATGGTGAGAGACTTAAAATCCAATGCATCATAGTGAAAGGCATCCCCGTCATACTGAATCGGCTCGTTACTACTGGACAGCAATGCTTCCCGCTCTTCAGTAGATGCTGGTCCAAACGACCACTTTAACTGTGTCAGCCACAAAATCGGCTCAGCCCCCAGGTATTCCCTGGCGATCTCTACGAGTTTCTCATTTCGAGCAATCTGATCAATTGCATGGCATTCTCGATGCGGATTCCAGTATTTCAGATGCTTCGTCTCTTTAACGTATTGGAGAATCTGATGCATGTGGCCTTCGGGGATCCTCCATCCATTCGCATAGCCTTTCTCCGTGAGAGATTCGACCACCGGCTGTATTTCCGCTGTTGGAAAGAGATCCGATCGATCGACCTGCAACGAACCTGTGGGCTTACGCTGCTGATAGAAATTGACCGCGTACTGTCTGAACGGTCCTAGCTCGGATAATTCACGACTGGTGAGATAAAAAAGCCATCAGGCCTCCCATCTGTGCTATAGGAGCGGTGTTCAGGCGCTTCGATAGACCGAGAAGAGGAGACCCGATGGCGACAGACTGTATACCGCAAG
>JAOUMR010000145.1 GCA_029881435.1 Nitrospira sp. | reverse complement strand
TGTTTAGAGAGCATGGTGTGCCGACCACGTTCCTGCTGACCTCGTTCTACTGGGAGAACCTGATCTACTTCGGCATGGGCCCCAAGAAGGGTCCGGACGGCACACTGGCGATCACCTTCCCCATGGGTGACAAACAGCTCTCAGGTATCGCCGCCGAGGATATTGGCAAATGTGCTTTGGGTATTTTCAAAAAGGGCCGCGAGTACATCGGCAAGACCGTCGGCATCGCGGGCGAGCACTTGACCTGCACACAGATGGCCGCCACGCTCACCAGGGTGCTGAATCAAGAGGTGCACTACAACGACGTGCTGCCCGAAGTGTATCGAAGCTTTGACTTTCCGCACGCTGACGATATCGGCAACATGTTTCAGTTCTTCCGGGATTTCGCACCGTACTTCTGTGGCGCCCGTAGCATTGACGTCACCCGAGGCCTCAACCCTGCGGTGCAAAGCTTTGAGGGGTGGCTCGCCCAACACAAGAGCCAAATCCCGCTCGAGTAGCCTGACGGCAGCCCTCACCACCCGATCAGCCCAACCGGCTGCAACTGTGTGTCACAACCCTGTGGCTGATTGTGCTAAATTTGTGCTAAAAGTTGTTCGAATAGACAAGAATCTCTGAAATGTATAGAGCTGGTGGAATGTTCCTAAGCCACGGTATTCAAATAAGAAACGGGGAAACCATTTGAAACACCGAGTCATTTCAAAACCGTCTTGGTCACATTCGTAAACCGCAGGTCGCCCGTTCAATCCGGGTCGCCGGAGGCCGAACCTGTGATTGTGTAATTTTGTGCTAACCGACCGTCCTGCCTCCAGCGCCGTGAGTGCTTGTCCGCAGAGCTGGGTCCGATTATTTTCCAACTCAAATTCCCTCCGGATGCCGTATTCTTGCCAGTCCGCGCGCGCCTTGGCGTGCAGTTCGAGGCGCTTGTCGTAAATGCGCAACAGGGGGTTGACTCTGAGGATTGCTGAGATAGATCGTATCTCTGGTCGGTGTCCCCTTATGAATCGATCCGGAGCGGATTCGCTGCATCCGCTCAGCCCGTGTGTGACACACTGTCCGCCACCGATCGCTTGCCTGATCGTCGGCAGGGGGACGCAGCTGGCCCGGTCATCGAAGGCACAATCGTTCCGGGTCAGGTGTCTTTCCTTGTTCAACACCCAGTGCAGGATTGTTTGCACTTTGTCATGGGGCCATGGCGCGACAATCCCCGCTGACAGATCTACGTGCACCACACGCGGGTCACGGAGGGCACCCGTTCCCAGTTTACCAATCCCACGACCGGCGCCCTGAGTGTTCCAAGACACCGAATACCGACGAAAGCGACCTTCCCGCCTTGTCCAGGCGCCTCCCAGGACTTGCATGGTCTCTCGCGCTGAGGTTATTGGAAGAGTGAACGCTAGCCAATCGATCGTGAGGGTAAAGGACGAACTCATAGTGCTCCTCGAATTCCTGTAATGACCCGTGTGTCTCTGTCTCGACGGCCAGCCACTCGCTCCCAAAGCCTTCCGGCTTGCAAGCTGAAGGCTCCCATGGGAGGTGGTACACAAACTCCCGGTTGGTCAGTACAATGATGGGAGGTAGGTCCAACTTCCCCCGTGTGAAGCGACGATGAAGGACGAAGAACGAGAGCAGTTTCGTGAACAGCTGACCGCGATGCAGCGAGAGTTGAGCGTAATCAGTGTGACTGCGGCCGAGGACGTGAAACCGGTGGAGCTCGATCAGACCAGTGTTGGGCGGATTTCCCGAATGGACGCGATCCAGGCTCAGGAGATGTCGCGGGAAACCGCACGCCGACGCAAACAACTCTCCTTGAGGATTGAAGGCGCACTGCACCGGATCGAATCCGGTCGATTCGGTCCCTGTTTTCAGTGTGGCGAGGACATCGACCTTCGGCGCCTCAGGGCAGACCCAACCATTACGCGGTGCCGTGCCTGTGTCGAGACTCCGTGAGGGATTGGGATAGGTGGTTGTGGGCATAAACAGCCGCTGGGCTATTACGCTGCGCCGCGCCGTGTCTACCTCACATGGAGGTGAGCACAACCACGGAAGGCAGGTTAGGCGGTGTTCAACGCCCTCATAGGAATGTTGGTTAGGCGTATCACACGCCTTCGACGAGGAAAGATATGCCCTGGTTACTACTCGCTCTCATCACACCGGTTGTGGTTGCTTGGAACGATGGCAGCACGTATGTGTTTGCGTTGAGCGTCACTGGTATTGGCATTGCCATGTACATGGCCAACATGACCTTAATTTATGTCTATATCAAACATCGCGCCCCATCCGCTCTGGGCGATGACACCTGGGCAGATACCGCGGGCAAAGGGATCGTCCCGCAATGGGTATCCGCTCTCGGGTTGATCGGCACGGGTTTGATTCTGTCTGGGCTGATCGTGGTGGTCCTGCTTTACGGTGGGTATGTCGTCAACCGTGTGTAAAGTTTGTATAAACGAAGCACGTGGAGGGGCCTGGTTGGTCAGCCTCAATGTCCGAGGAATTGAAGGTTGGAATTCCTGCAGGTTTTGCGGAGAGACCAAGGTGAAGGACCCGACAACAGTTGTTTTTAGGCGTCGCCCATCGCCGAGTTCCTCTTGACCAGTTCTCTGAGCAAGCTCAGTTGATGTGAGTTTCGTGAGGGCTGTACGTTTCTGCGCTGCTGGATGCCAAAGCCACGCACCAACTGGTCTGATGACCTCACTCGGGAGGGGAAGGAATCACGCATCAATGGGCTCAATCGGTAGGCGCTATCTTCCCTTGAAGTACACGACCACGCCACCAATCCCAAGTGCTACAATCACAGATAAAAAAATCAGGGTGTCGGTGTCCATAGCTTCTCCTTGCCTGTGAAAAGGTTTGGTATCAACATCGCGAGACATTGCGGCCTGCTAATAAAGCGGATCTTGTGGCCCCCATTGTAACCCGGCGAGATCGGGGTCTTCGCCTTCCTGGGTGGACCGGTTCGGTTTGATGGCCTTCCGCTCAGCCCGACGGGCTTCTTTCTCACGTTGTTTCTGCTGCCGTGCTTTTTCGCGCTCTCGCTTCGCGAGAGTGACTTTGCCTGGTCCTCCGATGGTGTCCTCCTTGTGGGTGCAACGCGTTCGTGTGTAAGGCCTACTTCGAGCCAGCACCCAGTTTTCTGCTCGAGGCCGACGACTTGGAACGCGGTTTAGGGTGCGTGTCCTTCGCATGCGAACGGGAACGCGTGTCAGGGCTCAGTCCCTCGCTTGAGGCTGAGATGATTTGTCGGCGAAGGTCTTCGATCGTCAGTCTCGAAGTCATGTGAGCCGGATCTTGGAGCCCAAGAACATCCCATCGGACCTTGGTCCGTAGTAACGCTCGCTTTCGCCGGTGTATCGCCTTCGTCCCCCAGGATGAATTCATCGCTGCTTCCTTTCAAAAATGTTCAAGCTCATGCTACACCTGCAACAGGAGGTCCGGCTGTGGCAGACTTCTACTTGTTCACCGTGGCTGAACCCTTGTTCGTAACGGAGACGAACCGATCTTCTGGGAACACTGCCCGGAGGCGATTGGTGACGGATTGCCGGTACAGCTCAGATTCCCGACCGACCAACACCAAGTTCTTGTTGTCAAGCAGGATATTGAGGTGGTCTTCCGACACGAGTAACCTCGTGCTGTCACCGACATTGATGCGATACTGGGTTTTTCCGTCGGGATTGCGATCTGGACCTGATACGATCTCGGTCAGACCATCAATGATCCCGTCATAGGCCTCGGAACGATGACGGACTTTTATGCCGTTCGGGATCCGGACCCAATGCTCTACGGAGGCCGCTCGGTTCGATTTACCGGTGTTCATGAATGTGTACTCCCAGGGTAACGACTCATCGCACTATGTCCTCCTTCACATCCTCGAGACGGCTATGATTCAGCTTGTCGTGGATGGCCTGGTCGGCCTTCAATAACCAATCGCACAACATGATGTCGATTGATCATGAACAAACCCATATGGGACGGAGTCACTGCTCACTGATCGTTTCAATCGCGCAGGAACGGAGCGGGGAAGGAAGAGCGCGAGGATCAGAAGTTTTATACGGCTGCAGTGTATCACAAAAAATCCCAGATTGCGACTGAGGGCAAATAGATGCCAGTACCGCTGGAATGAAGACGGGTCTTTCTGATGATCTCAATTGACTTGCTGAGCGCAGGCCTATACGCTGCTACCATGGCGTACTAAGCTTTGCGACCCTCTCATCCTTCGCGCATCCGTTCCCTCCATACTGTTCTTGCGCGTCCGATTCCTCGGTCTCAGTTGCTTCGACGCCAGAGTCTCCAGAGCAAACCTCGATGTTGAGCGAAGCGTCGTGGGAAGCCCCTCGGGGGCGGGAGACTCCCACCTGTTACCAAAGGAGCGCAAGATGAATCAGGAACAATTCGGTCAATTCTGGGAACAACTCAAAGCCCCGCTTAAAGCGAAGTGGGACAAGATTACCGAGGAGGATCTTGTCGAGATTCGAGGAGGTCTGGATAGATTTGAGATCGTTCTTCACAAACGGTATGGGGAACCTCAGAAAGATGAGGTCTCTACCTGGGCCAATCGACGATATTCACACTGGACGGGAAACTATGTTGGTTATAAGGATCCCGAGCCAGCGCTATAGCGGGAATTGCTAGCTCTAATGAATCGACCCAGGTGAGGAAGCTTGCCATATGGTCGAAACGGCGAATCGACCAGAGGGAAGACGATATGAGAAAGATCATTATCAACAAGAGTTACGATGAGTTCTGCGTGAGCCATAAAGCATTTCTTCGATTGCGTGAGTTAGGGCAGCCAGAGGCACTGCAAGAGCCCAATCGTGGTGAATACTGGCCTGTAGCAGCAGGGCCACGAGAGCCGAGTCTGAATCAATATGGGAAACTCATTCCACGAGACGATCACACACTGGTTCGTGTGGTTGAAGAGCTTCAGGAAGCCGCGAATGGCCATGCTGCTGCGCTCAAGGTTGTCGCCATTCCCGACGAGGTGAAATGGCTCATTACCAAAGCCCAGGGTGGGGAGCAGGTGAGTGAGGCCCATCGCACGTGGGAATGACGAAGGCGTAAGTACTCCAAGCGGTGTGTAAAAACAGGTCCCTGTCTGTGGACATAAAAGGGGCGCTTCGATGGAAGCGCCCCTTTCGTACTCAGGAAGAATGCGGTGTGTGGTTAGTAGCGATTGCGATTACCACCGCCGCCCCCGAATCGTGAGCCACCGCCGCCCCCTCCTGAACGAGGCTCCATCGGCTTCGCCTCATTGACGGTCAGCGATCGTCCATCCATCTGAGACCCGTTCAAGGCAGCGATGGCAGCCTTGGCTTCCTCATCGGTGGACATTTCAACAAAACCGAATCCTCGGGATTGGCCCGTGAATTTATCCGCAATCACGCGGGCCGACTCGACTGTGCCGTGTTCCGCAAACAGGCTAGTGAGTTGGGATTCGGATGCTGAATAGGGTAATCCGCCGACATACAGTTTTGAACCCATGGGGGTTCCTCCTTCTAAAATGACATTGTCCAAGACACGAGAAGGATTTCAGAGGGGAAGGAGAGGGCCAAAGACGTAGTGTATGAACGACTCAGGTCAGTCTTCCGATCAGATTCTCGGTAGGAACAACATCGGTGGCAGGCCATCGAGATATGTGTTTCATGCGAGGCCCTCCGCAATGAAACACGAGCATCCTATCAGGTATGTAAGGGAATAGCTACCCGGCCACTCACCCTGCTGCTTGAGGCCCATGCCAGATCAAGTAGGGAGGCTTCTTCAGGGATTCGCCCGCATTGGGGTAGAGCCGCGCCGCACAGCTGTAGGCTTGCTCTTGTGCCGTTAAACAGGTAGAGGCCGACACGAGGTAGTTCGTAATGTTGCGGAAGGCCGTGTGGTCACCTGTTTCGAGGACACTGTAGACCGCACAAGAGAACTCCCCTTCCTTTGAGCATTCGGTGCTGATCGCGAGGTAGGAACCATCCGAAAATGTCATCAGTGGTTCGAGATTTAACCGACTCATCTGAACTCCTTTCACATCAACAGGGCGCTAGCGAGTGCGGAGGAAAGAGAGCGTGATGTGTTAGTGATACCCTGGCCTTCATTCACACGAAGTCATGATCGCCACCCGTCTGGTGAGATACAGCGGAATCTGCATTCTCGATCAGGGCACTGTTCGCGCAGGAACTATACGGGAGGGAGGCGCGAAGAAGAAGGTAGTAGTGATCGACGAGGCAAGCCTACCATACCTTCGCCTCGATAGCGAATACGTGAGGGCTCCTGTGAAATGTGAATGAAGTCATAGGTGCTGCACAACCGTTCCACCGCGAAGAAGGCACTTCTGCAGTCGGATGACATGTTGAGCGAGGCAGGAGGGAGCTGAGAGGTATCTGGACGAAGATCGAACGGGCGTTGAATCGTAGGCAATGATACGGCTTCACCAGAGCCGTCACAGGACGGCTCTGGTGAAGCCCTTCGTTGAGACAAGCAACGCGGTTTGTATGTCAGTGCCGACGCTGGTCATGGTGATGAATCAGTTCACGAAGCCCCCCATCATCACGGCGAAGACAACGATCCCGATAAGAAACGCTGCATACAGATATGCCCATGAAGGCTCAGACTTTAACTCTTCCACTATGTTTACCTTACGCATGGCCACTCACCTCCTTCTTGCGCGAAACAAGCCGTCTACCCACTACGAGTGCCTGGACCGTATGCTGAGCTCATCGCAATACTAAAATAGGCGTATGCACTTGATT
>JAOUMR010000049.1 GCA_029881435.1 Nitrospira sp. | reverse complement strand
CGAGATCATCTTCTGGCAATATGGGTTTTTCAAACTCAACGCCACGATTGTGGTGACGTGGGGGCTGATGTTCGTACTGGCGGTCGGTTCAGAACTCATCACGCGCAAACTTTCTACTGGCCTGCGACGTTCCCGCTGGCAGAACTTCTTGGAAATCATCGTTACTGCTATCGAGAAACAAATCGAAGAGGTCGGCCTTAGCCACCCGGAGAAATATCTCCCTTTTTTGGGTACGCTCTTCCTATTTGTCGCCGCCGCCAGCCTTGGCACCGTTATCCCAGGCTATGAACCGCCGACCGGTTCGCTCTCGACCACCACGGCGCTGGCGTTGTGCGTGTTCGTGGCCGTACCGTTGTTCGGCGTTGAAGAGCAAGGCGTGGGCGGATACCTCAAGTCCTACGCACAGCCAACGGCCATCATGTTGCCGTTCAATATCATCAGCGAAATTTCCCGCACGCTGGCCCTGGCCATCCGTCTATTCGGCAACATGATGAGCGGAGCCATGATTATCGGCATCCTGCTGACTATTACGCCCTTTATCTTTCCGATCGCCATGACGGCGCTCGGTCTGCTCACCGGCATGGTACAGGCCTACATCTTCAGCATCCTGGCGGCGGTGTACATCGCGGCTGCCACGCGAGTCCGTAGGCCCAAGCCTGAACCAGATGCAAAACATTGAATGATGAACTACGACAACAAAAGGAGATACGGATGGATAGTTTGACGATTATTGCGGTGGCATCAATTGTTACTGCAGGCATTACCACGAGCTTCGGCGCAATAGGGCCTGCATTGGGCGAGGGGAAGGCGGTCTCGAGCGCGCTGTCATCGTTGGCCCAGCAACCAGATGCCTCCGCGACCATCACCCGAACCTTATTTGTGGGCCTGGCGATGATCGAGTCCACGGCCATCTACTGCTTCGTGGTCTCGATGATTCTCCTGTTCGCCAACCCGTTCTGGAACCACGTCATCGCCCAAGCCGCGGGAAAGTAACCGATGCTGATCGACTGGTTCACCGTCATTGCGCAGGCGCTCAATTTTCTCATCTTGGTGTGGTTGATGAGGCGTTTTCTATACAAACCTATCCTCCATGCCATCGACGCGCGGGAGAAGCGTATCGTCGCTGAACTTGCCGATGCCGCCGCGAAACAAACTGAAGCCAAAAAGGAGCGTGACGAGTTCCAGCACAAGAACGAGGAGTTCGACCGGCAACTTGCCGCACTCTTGAGCCAGGCGACAGACGAGGCGAAAGCCGAACGTCAGCGGCTCCTCGACGAAGCACGGCAGGCGGCCGACGCCTTGAGTGCCAAACGACAGGACACGATGAGAAACGACGCCCATCACCTCAATCAAGCCATCAGTCATCGGACTCAGCAGGAGGTGTTTGCCATCGCGCGAAAGGCACTGACGGATCTCGCCACGACGAGTCTGGAAGAACGATTGGGCGACGTATTCATTCGCCGCTTGCAGGGGATGGACGGCAAGGCAAAAGCAGGCCTCGCCGCGGCCCTCAAGACATCATCGAACCCCGCGCGCGTGCGCAGCGCCTTTGACCTGCCTGTGGAGCAACGCGCGGTGATACAACAGGCACTCAATGAAACCTTCTCGGCTGAAATCCATGTCCGGTTTGAGACCGCGCCGGATTTGATTAGCGGAATCGAACTCATCACGAATGGACACAAAGTGGCATGGAGTATCGCGGATTACCTTGTGTCGCTGGAAAAAGGCGTCGGCGAATTGCTGACAAAGAAGGATATGCCTCAGGCCAAGGCCGAACCTCAATCCGAAGAACCTCAGCCACAAACACAGAGCCAATGAATACGGAACCCGAGAGCATCCAGAACGTGTTCGATAGAGCGTTTACCGGAATAAGCCAGGTGCGGGATGCATTCGTGCCCCAACTGAGGCCCCGGGAAATTGGCACGATTACGAGTATCGCCACGGGCATCGCAAAGGTCTCCGGCCTCCCCGGCGTGGGTTTTGAAGAGGTGCTGAGGTTTGCCGGAGATGTGTATGGCATCGCATTCAACGTCGATGAAGACGAAATCGGCGTGGTTCTGTTGGGCGACTACTGGCAGCTGCATACGGGCGATGAAGTCGAACGCAGGGGGCACGTGATGGACGTGCCGGTGGGAAACGCATTGATCGGACGCATTATTAATCCATTGGGCCGGCCTCTGGACGGCAATGGCCCGGTGGTGACCAGCGGGCGTCTACCTATCGAGCGCACGGCACCGCACATCATGGACCGCGCCCCCGTCACCGTACCGTTGCAAACTGGTATCAAGGTCATCGATGCGCTCATCCCCATCGGGCGCGGCCAGCGCGAACTGATCGTCGGCGACCGACAGACAGGCAAGACCACGATCGCGCTCGATACGATTCTCAATCAACGCGACCACAATGTGCTCTGCGTCTATTGCGCTATTGGCCAGCGCGCATCCGGCGTGGCCAAAGTGGTCGCTACCCTGCGCGAACAGGGCGCGATGGAGTACACCATTGTCGTCGTAACCGAAGGCAACGATCCACCTGGTCTCGCCTACATCGCTCCGTACGCCGCGACCAGCATTGCGGAGCATTTCATGGCGCAAGGTCGGGATGTGCTGATCGTGTACGACGACCTCACCCATCATGCGCGCGCCTATCGCGAGCTGTCGTTGCTGCTGCGTCGCCCGCCCGGACGCGAGGCGTTTCCCGGCGACATCTTCTACCTCCACGCGCGGCTGCTGGAGCGCGCCACGCACGTGCGCCCGGAACTCGGTGGCGGATCATTGACCGCGCTGCCTATTATCGAAACTGAAGCGCAGGACATTTCCGCCTACATTCCGACCAACCTCATTTCCATCACGGATGGGCAGATTTACCTCTCGCCGTCGTTGTTCGAATTAGGCGTACTGCCCGCGGTCGATGTCGGAAAATCCGTGTCGCGCGTCGGCGGCAAGGCACAACGCGCGGCCTACCGTGCCGTGGCCGGCGATCTCAAACTCGCCTACGCGCAGTTCGAGGAGCTCGAGACTTTTGCCAGGTTCGGCGCCAGGCTGGATGAAGACACCCGCAAGATCATCGAGCATGGGCGGCGTATTCGTGCCTGTCTCAAACAGCCGGAATTCGCCCCGGTATCCGTGGCCGCACAAATCGCTGTGCTGCTGGCGTTGACCGCGAAACTCTTCGACTCAGTGCCGATCGACCAGATGACGGACGCCGAGCACGCCTTACGCGAGGCGGCGGCGCACATCCCGGCGGAGGTATGCACGCGATTCGAAACCGCCGAGACGTTGAGCGATGAGGATCGCGACACGATCATCGAAATCGCCCGCCATTCACTCGTCCGTTTCCAGCCTCAGCCGGGATCACAACCTGAACCCAACGACGAACCCACATCTGATGTGCACGCCAAACCGAAGCCCGAACCGGCGACTACACCGAAGCCAAAGGCAGAGACCGAGGAGAAGTCATGAGCGAGACGACGGCGAGCCTGCGCCGCAAGATCAACAGTGCTGGAGATCTCCAGTCCGTGGTCCGCACAATGAAAGCCCTGGCCGGATCGAGTATCGGCCAATACGAGCAATCAGTGCGCGCGTTGGCCGACTACTATCGGACTGTGGAGCTGGGTTTGAGCGTGTGTTTCCGGGAAAGCGGGCCGGAAGGGCTGTTGACAGGAGGTTCAGGACGCACCGAAGAGGCCTCCGTCGGTGCGGTTGTATTCGGTTCCGATCAGGGGCTGGTGGGGCAGTTCAATGATGTGGTGGGTGATTTTGCAGTGAACACCCTGGCCGCTCTTTCCGGCAAACCGCAGATCTGGGCGGTCGGCGAACGCGTGCATGGCCGTCTGTCGGACGCGGGGCTGCCGCTGGTTGGACTCTTCGCTGTGCCGAACTCCATCAAGGCCATCACCCCGCTCGTCGGACAGATTCTCGTCGAGAGCGAGATCCACCATAGCCAGGGTGACTTCACCGAACTTCACCTCTTCTACAACCGTCCCACTGCCGGGGCGATCTATGCCCCGGTTAGTCAGCGACTCCTACCGCTGGACGAGATCTGGCGACGCAAGCTGGTGGAACGTCCTTGGCCGACGGGAAACTTGCCCGAGGTCATAGGTCGCGGCACCGCGACCTTGCGAGTGCTCATCCGCGAATATCTTTTCGTCTCCCTCTTTCGGGCCTGCGCCGAATCCCTCGCAAGCGAGAACGCGAGCCGCCTGGCGGCGATGCAGCGCGCCGACAAAAATATCGACGAATTGCTGGAACACCTCAACGGGACATTCCATCGTTTGCGGCAGAGCGGTATCGATGAGGAACTATTCGATGTCACATCCGGCTTCGAAGCGCTGTCACGAAAGGAACGCCGCCCAGCCTCTTGAGGGCACGGTCATGAACGCGTTGCATTCATCCAGGCGGCATGGTTTTGCACTCGAGAGTATGTTGTGGTGTCCGCTCCTGACGGAAGGGAAGTTCTGCAGCGGCGCAACGTGCTCAGGCAAGAGGAGATTATGGAAGAAATTGAGGTGTTGATGTTGAGCAGCTTCACCGTGCCGCGTCGACGATAATCACGCGGCTTATGAAAGGAGACTACCATGCAAAGAGATCCTGTCTGTCAGATGGATGTGGATGAGCAAACGGCGGCGGGGCAAAGCACCTATCAGGGAAAGACGTTCTACTTCTGCTCGCCAGGCTGCCGTGAAGCGTTCGATAAGGACCCGGGGCAATACGTGCCGAAAGAGACGGATCTTCTGGGACGGAAGACGCCGTCGAGCCAGTGAGAGACCATGTCCATTATTCGGCAAGATCCGACGACGAGAGAGTGGGTTATCATCGCTGCGGAGCGTATGAGGCGCCCACACGAATACAACCATCCGGACGAAACGCGCCTGCGAGCCGTTGCGAACGGCCCATGTCCCTTCTGTCCGGGTCATGAAGCGTCGACGCCGGAGGAGGTGTTCAGGCTACCGGACTCCAGCGGAACCGGCTGGGCCGTGCGCGTGACGTCGAACAAATTTCCCGCATTGGGTGACGGGGGTGGCCTGGAGCGACGAGAAACAGGGCCGTTGTTCCGTGAGATGGACGGAGTCGGCACACACGAGGTGATCATCGAAACGCCGGCTCACGATCGAACTCTCGCCATAATGACGGATCATGAAGTGGCAGATATTCTGACGGCCTATCAGGCGCGATATCGGGCGCTCAGGAAAGACCCGCGCCTCAAATACATCATGATTTTCAAGAACCATGGCGAAGCGGCGGGAACGTCGCTGGCGCATCCGCATTCGCAATTGGTCGCGACACCGGTGCCGCCCATGTTGCTCCGCAGGAAATACGACGTCGCCGTCGCCCACTACGACGACACCGGCCGGTGCTTGTATCGCGATATCGCGGATGAGGAGCGGCAGGCGAAGAGCCGTGTCGTCTTGGAAACGGATCGGTTCCTGGTTTTTCATCCCTTCGCCTCCCGGGTAGCGTTCGAGACGTGGATCATGCCCAAGCGGCATCAACCGTCGTTCGGACAGGTGAGCGAGGAGGATCTCCACGAATTGGCACCTGTGCTGCGTCGAACGCTGCGGGCCTTGTACGACCGGCTGGACGATCCGGATTTCAACTACATCATCCACAGCGCGCCGATCGAAGATGAGAACAAGGCCTACTATCTCTGGCACATTCAGATTCTTCCGCGGCTGTCGACCATCGCCGGTTTTGAACTGGGATCCGGTATCTTTATTTCGACCATGCTGCCTGAACAGTCGGCATCCGTGATCAGAGAACATCACCAGGCTTCGGTGGACGGTGCATCTACTTGAAGAAAGGAGCAACGATGCTTCCGAAGATCTCCGTGAGTCGCCGATGTGGGGCGATGCTGGCCAATGTTCAGCGCTACCGCATGCTGATCAGTGACGAATTGAGCGAGGAGCTGATGCAGATCGCGCAGGAGCTGAAAGATGTGCGGATCTGCCACCTCAACTCCACTGCCTTCGGCGGCGGCGTCGCCGAACTCCTCTCCCGGTATTTGCCGATGCTGCAGGCGCTGGGCATTTCAGCCGACTGGCGCTTGATCCATGGCCACTGGGTGTCATCGAAGCCTACCGCCTGGTAAAGAGGGAAGTTCCCGACGTGCAGCTGGCGCTGATCGGCGCGATGGCTGGGGACGATCCAGAGAGGTGGGAATTGCTTGATCGAGGGGAGGAGGAAGGGTCTGGTGACACGAGCATGTTCGTTTTCACGAACTTAGTGGGAGTCGGCAGCATGGAAGTCAACGTGTTCCAGCGGGGCTGCGACGTCGTTATACAGAAATCGTTGCGCGAGGGGTTTGGGCTCGTCGTGTCGTAAGTCTTTTGGAAAGAAAAGGCGGTCGTGGCAGGACAGGCCGGAGGGATTCCGATGCAGTACCCGGAAGGGTTCGAGGCGAACCTAGTTCAAAGCATCGAATCCTGCGCAGAACGCTTCATTCATCTGTTGCACCATCCGGGTGAGCGGGGCTCGTTCGGACGAGCCGGCCGCGAACACGTGCGTAAGAACTTCCTCCTGCCTCGATTGGTTTGCGATGAACTTCGATTGATCAAGCAACTTGTCGGCTGACCATACGACCGACCGATCCGGTTGATCGTCGGCGGCCGGTCTATCTCAGTGTTGTTGGAGGAGGAATTCATGGGAACAGTCATACAGAATGCGCCGTTGGTGAAATGGTTCGATGAACTCAGCATCGAGGATGTGCCGTCGGTCGGCGGGAAAAACGCTTCGTTGGGTGAAATGTATCGCGAGTTGGCGGCCAAAGGCGTGAAGGTGCCGAACGGCTTTGCCGTCACTGCGGACGCGTACCGTGCCTTCTTGAAAGAGGCAAAACTCGATGCCACGATTAAAACCATTCTCAAAGAGCTAGACACCCACAACCTGGACAACCTTCGCCAGCGCGGGAGACAGGTCCGGCAGGCCATTCTTGGCGCGACGTTTCCGCTGGAGTTAAACGAGGCGATCACCGAGGCCTACGATCGGTTGAGCGGCAGCCATGCGGAACCGGTCGATGTCGCCGTGAGGAGCAGTGCGACGGCTGAGGATCTTCCCGACGCCAGTTTCGCCGGCCAACAGGAAACGTATCTGAATGTTCAGGGACATCTCTCACTGCTCGAACACTGCAAGCGCTGCTTCGCGTCGCTATTCACCGACCGGGCCATTTCCTACCGGGCTGACAAAGGGTTCGATCATTTCAAAATCGCGCTATCCATCGGCGTCCAACGGATGGTGCGCTCCGACCTGGCGACGTCCGGCGTGATGTTTTCGATCGATACGGAAACCGGTTTTCGCGATGCGGTGCTGATCAATGCTGCCTATGGTCTCGGTGAAAACGTCGTGCAGGGGTCGGTGAATCCCGACGAGTACTATGTCTTCAAGCCGACGTTGAAACAGGGGTACCGGCCGATCCTGCAGAAACTTCTTGGAACGAAAGAATTCAAGCTGGTCTACGACGTCGGCGGAGGCAAGATGGTCAAGAATCTGCCGGTGCCTCCGGGCGAGAGGGGAATGTTCGCCGTGACGGATGACGACATCTTGACGCTCGCCCGCTGGGCCTGCATCATCGAAGACCATTACAGCGCCAAGCGGGGAGCGCACAGCCCAATGGACATGGAATGGGCTAAAGACGGCCTCAGCGGCGAACTCTTCATCGTGCAGGCGCGCCCAGAAACCGTTCAGTCGCTGAAGAAGGGCCATGTGCTGGAAACCTACCGGCTCAAGGAACGAGGGAAGGTGCTGGTAGAGGGACGCAGCGTCGGAGATAAGATTGCGCAGGGACCGGTGCGGGTGATCAAGTCCGTCCAGCAGATTCAGGAATTCCAGGCAGGCGAGGTGTTGGTCACCGATAAGACCGATCCTGACTGGGAGCCAATCATGAAGAAGGCCCAGGCGATCGTCACCAATCGCGGCGGACGGACCTGCCATGCCGCGATCGTCAGCCGCGAATTAGGACTGCCGGCCATCGTCGGGACTGAACATGCCACCGACCTGCTCCACGACGGGCAGCTCGTCACGGTGTCCTGCGCCGAAGGCGATACGGGTTATGTGTATGAGGGGCAGCTCCCCTTTCACGTCGAGAAGCTGGATGTGAAGGATCTCCGCCGGCCCAAGACCAAGATCATGATGAATGTCGGAAACCCGCAGGAAGCCTTCGGCCTCTCCTTCATCCCGAATGACGGCGTCGGGTTAGCGAGGGAGGAATTCATCATCAGCACCTATATAAGGGCTCATCCCCTTGCGCTGATCGACTTCGACCGCCTGGAAGACCAATCTCTCAGAGCAGAAATCAGCCGTGTCACGGAGGGCTACAAGGACAAGGCCGAGTTTTTCGTCGACAAGCTGGCTCAGGGCGTCGCGATGATCGGGGGGGCCTTCTACCCGAAGGACGTGATCGTCAGGCTCAGCGATTTCAAGACCAACGAGTATGCAGACCTGTTGGGTGGCCGCGCCTATGAGCCGAAGGAAGAAAATCCGATGCTCGGATTCAGAGGAGCCTCACGGTATTACGACCCACGATATCGCGCAGGCTTCGCCTTGGAGTGCCAGGCCATGAAGCAGGTGCGGGATGAGATGGGGCTGACGAACGTGAAGCTCATGGTTCCATTTTGCCGCACGGTTGAAGAAGGCCGACTCGTCCTCACAGAAATGGAGCGACATGGGTTGAAGCGGGGAGAGAAGGGACTCGAAGTCTACGTCATGTGCGAAATCCCGAGCAACGTGATCCTCGCGGAAGAATTTGCCGAGATCTTCGATGGGTTTTCGATCGGGTCGAACGATCTCACGCAACTGGTGCTCGGCGTGGATCGCGATTCCGAAATCGTCGCGCATCTGTTCGACGAGCGGAACGAGGCGGTGAAGAAAATGGTGATGGCCGTGATTACAGCGGCCAAAACGAAGGGGCGGAAGATCGGCATTTGCGGGCAGGCGCCGAGCGATTATCCGGAGTTCGCGCAATTTCTTGTCGAGCAAGGGATCGAGAGCATGTCCCTGAATCCGGACGCGGTCGTCAAAACGACAATGGCCGTCCTGGATCTGGAGAAACGGCTTTCACGATGAGATTTCGAGATGGAACCGCTTTGGAACAGGCTGATCAAAACCAAGAGAGGGCCGGGTAGCTGCCATGTTCACTGCCTGGGCGGTCTTTCTGGTGAGCGCAGCGGTCATCGTCTATGCTGGGACGAAACTCTCTCGCTATGGCGATCAGATTGCAACACTCACCGGCCTGGGTGGGCTGTGGATCGGCGTTGTCCTGATGGCGGGAGCCACATCGCTGCCCGAGGTGTTCACGACGGTCAGTGCGGCTTTGATGGATTCACCGGATCTGGCGGCCGGTGACTTGTTCGGTGCCGGTATGACCAATATGCTGACGCTTGGACTCATCGATTTGATGCATCGGCAGAAACGAGTATGGCAGCAGGCGGCCTTCGAACATGCCCTGAGCGCCGGATTGGCGGTGTTTTTGACAGGGCTAGCGGCGTTTTTCATCCTCCTGGGACAAGATGTCAAACATGGCGGCATTGGATTGGGCGGCATGACCTTGCTGCTGTTCTACGTCCTGGGCATGCGATTGGTGTTCAGGCAAGAAAGCAGTAAGTGGCGGCAACGTGAGCAGGAGAAAGTCGTGGAAGGGCAGACGGCGGAGGCGCCGACACCACCAAGTATGAGCGTGGAACTTCGGCGAGCCTCGATAGGATTTGCCGTGACAGCGCTGGCGTTGCTCGTGGCGGCGCCGTTTCTGGCCGGATCGGCAAACACGATCGCCGAGCAATCCGGGATTTCCACGACCTTCATCGGTACCACGCTCTTGGGCATCACCACGTCGCTGCCGGAACTTGTGACAGCCATCGCGGCGGTTCGGCTCGGCGCGTTTGACCTCGCGGTCGGCAATCTGTTCGGGAGCAACGCCTTCAATATGGCGGCCTTCTTCTTTGTCGATCTCGCCTATCGAGGAGGCCCGCTACTGAATGAAGTCTCGGACGCCCATGCGATGACTGGCCTCTGGAGTATTCTGTTGATGAATGTTGCGCTGATGGGGATCATCTATCGGGTTGAGAAACGATATCTGCTCATCGAGCCGGACAGCTTGGCCATCATCGTAGGCTACTGTCTCGGACTTTGGTTGTTGTTTCAATGAACGCTTCAAGCGCTACGATTCCAGGAAAAGAGGGCCAGAGCGCCGAAATGTGGCGACTTTCGGCAGAAGATGTGGCTCGGCATGTGGAGGCCGATGCGGACCGAGGACTTGCGGTCGAAGAGGTTCGGCGTCGTTTGAACAGCCAGGGCGCGAACGAACTACCCGAAAGTCCGCCCCCGTCCCTCCTTTCATTATTTCTCTCGCAGTTCACCAGCGTGATCGTGTGGGTGCTGATCGGGGCAGCGATCATCTCCGGTCTCCTGGAAGATTGGCTCGATGCAGCGGCCATCTTGACGATCGTGTTGCTCAACGGAGTCCTTGGGTTTGTGCAGGAGTTCCGGGCCGAGCGATCGTTGGCAGCGCTGCGAAAAATGTCGGTTGCGACGGCCCGGGTGGTCCGTGACGGCACGTTGCAAGTGATTCCCGCGCGGGAGGTCGTCTCCGGCGATGTCGTGCTCCTGGAGGCCGGAGACCGAATTCCGGCAGATGCGCGACTCGTCTACGCGACGAATTTTCACACGCAAGAAGCTTCGCTCACCGGTGAATCCACGCCGGTGCAGAAAGGGGCTCAGGTGATCGATCGTGCGGATGTGCCGCTGGCCGACCGATCCAATATGGTCTTCATGGGCACCGCTGCCGTGTCGGGCAAATCCCGTGCGTTGGTGACGGCCACGGGGCTCACAACAGAACTGGGACACATCGCCACCATGATTCAAAAGGCCGCCGAAGCGGAGCGGACCGAAACGCCACTTCAGCAGCGCCTCGAGCAATTCGGCTACACCTTATTGTGGTTGGCGCTGGGGGTCGTAAGTGTCGTGTTTGTCTTGGGCTACTTACGCGGCGAACCGGCGATGACCATGTTCCTCACCTCTGTTAGTCTTGCTGTGGCCGCCGTTCCGGAGGGGCTCCCGGCTGTGGTGACGATCACTCTCGCCCTGGGGGTCACGCGAATGGTCCGACGGAATGCGCTCATCCGCAAATTGCCGGCGGTTGAAACGCTCGGTTCCGCCACCGTCATCTGCTCCGACAAAACCGGTACGCTCACAAAGAACGAAATGACGGTCACGAAACTGTTTGTCGGCAGCGAGATCTTCGTGGTGACCGGCGAAGGGTATGAACCGGTCGGTGAGATTCTCGCGACAGGTGCCGAGTCGTCCAACCCATCTTCCGAGCACCCCTCCTCAGCGGCGTTCCCATCCGGGTTACGACAACTCTTGACCGCCTCGGTCCTCTGCAATGGTGCGACGTTGCAACAGAACGAGGGAGGCTGGCACCTCCTCGGTGATCCGACGGAAGGGGCTCTCCTGGTTGTGGCCGCGAAGGCCGGCCTTCGGATGGAAGAACTTGAGCCGACCCACCAGTTTCTTGGAGAGGTCCCGTTCGATCCTGAGCGTAAGATGATGACGATTGTGCGGCAAACGGTGGACGGTCCCGTTGCCTATGTGAAAGGTGCCCCGGATGTCTTGCTTGGCCGATGTACCCATCGATTGGCGGTGGACGGTGCTCTGGAGCGTCTGGCAGATACGGCTCGTGCCGCCATTCTAGATGCCAATGCGCGATTTGCCCACCAGGCGCTGCGTGTTCTGGGTATCGGGCAGCGCCGGTTGGCGCGCGAACCAGACTCGTACCATTCATCAGAACTCGAACAACAGGTGGTCTTTCTGGGCCTGGCGGCCATGAAGGATCCTCTGAGGCCTGAGGCGAAGGTCGCGGTGCAAGCCTGCCACGATGCCGGGATCAGGACGGTCATGATTACAGGAGATCACAAGGATACGGCCACGGCGATCGCAGAAGAGCTGCAAGGGGTGAAGGAGCCGATCCAGTCGTTGTCCGGGTTGGAACTGGATCGCTTGTCCGATGATGAATTGGTCAGGACGGTGGAGCAGGTGGCGGTTTATGCGAGAGTCACGGCAGAACACAAGTTGCGCATCGTCAAAGCCTGGAAAGCTCGGGGAGCCATCGTGGCCATGACGGGCGACGGCGTGAATGACGCACCAGCAGTCAAAGCGGCCGACATTGGCGTGGCCATGGGGGTGACTGGAACCGATGTGACGAAAGAAGCCGCCGACATGGTGGTGACGGACGATAATTTTGCCTCGATCGCGGCGGCTGTGGAAGAGGGCCGGGGGATCTTCGACAATATTCGAAAAGCGGTACATTTCTTACTGTCGTGCAATGTGAGCGAGGTGCTGGTCATGCTCTTCGCTACGCTGTTGGGTCTACCGCTTCCGCTGCTCCCGATTCAGATTCTCTGGATGAACCTGGTGACGGATGGGTTTCCTGCCCTGGCCTTGGCGGTCGATCCCAAGGCCCCGGACTTGATGCAGCGCCGACCGAGAAGCCCGGAGGCACGGTTGTTGGACCGAGGGAGATTGGTTGCGATCGGCCTTGAGGGGCTGATGTTGAGCGCCATTGCCTTGGGGGCCTTCTCCTATAGTCTGTACGGTCTCCATCAAGATGTCGACCAAGCGAGGACCGTCGCGTTTACCGTGCTGGTGATCAACCAATTGGTGCATGCGTTCAACTGCCGAAGCGACCGATGGTCGCTCGTTCAAGTGGGCCTCGGAACGAATCGTCCGTTGCTCCTTGCCTTTATGCTCTCGCTCGGTATCCACGTGGCCGTGTTGACCGTTCCAGTCGTTGCGCCGATCTTCAAGGTTGTGCCACTGCCGGTCGAGGATTGGGTATTGATTGGGGCGACGGGCATTTTGCCCTTTGCCATCATGGAAGCGGTCAAATGGTGGCGACGCACATGACGATCGAGAGAGTGACGCAGTTGATACGGTCCAGCTCATTAGGCAACGCCTAAGCCAAAGGGAGTGCTTTAGAAACTACGGAAGGGACGTGGCTTTTTTACCGTGATCGTTTCCGAACAAGCTCTCTGGATGAACTGAGCGATCTGCTAAGATATTATGGTGTTGCATAAGCGGTTGGCCGACACTATAAGAAGATATGTGAAATGTGCGGACGATGTCGGCGAGGGGTGCGGCTCGCCATCTCGAAAAATTTAAAAGCGGTCGAATGCCTCATCGGATCTTTTCTCTTGGGAATCGCTTGATGGAGAGATGTTCCCATCGACATGGCTATGATCCCCCGCAAGCCCGCTGAGTTGTTCCTTGTGAAGCGGTTATCGATTTCGCAAACAAACACTGTCGCGTAGATATGGGGCTGAGGAGGAGCCACAGAGTTCAGGCGGCGAGCCTGAATAGTGTGGTTGCCCACACTTATTCGGACCCCATGCGTGCATTCAAGGACCATCATCATGCTGAAACCCATCGGCGCAGGTTGTATTCTATGCATCTTCGTGCTGGCCGGCTGCACCAACTTCTCGACAGGGGACAGGCAACCCCGTGTTCACGACATTCAGATCAGCGGTAAGGACTCTATTGCTCCCCTCGAGTTGTACGCTGCGGTTGGAGAAGAAATCCGGTGGCATAACCAACTCGCAGTGCCGATTCATCTCGGATTGCTGGGCGTCAAGCCGATCGAGGAAGTGAGTTGCGACAAGGGTTTCAAAACATGGTTCGGAGCGATTAAGGACGTCGTCGTCATTCCTGCCGGGGGGTATGTCAGTGTCTGTTTTGTACGGGCCCAAACAGTCCGGTACAACATCTGGATAAATATCGCAGACCCCTTCCGTTCGATGAGTCCAACGGCAATAATTCATCTCGATGAGGCTGCATGATGGCAAAAGGTTTATTGATAACATCGTGCATAAGGAGGCCGTGATGAGAACGGTTGTGCGCCAAATTCTGATCGTCGCATGTGCCTATGCGCTAAGCCTTGTGTTGGTACCACACAGCGAAGCCTATGAGGAGATGACCCTGCCCGAGAGCGGCTCACTTGCGGGGACCGTCAACCTTGACGGCAAAGTCCCAATGCCCAAAGGGTACAACCTGACGACTCTGCCGGATGCGATCTACTGCGGGCGAATTTCCGACGGGAAAGGCTGGAGACTGCTACAGCCATTCAACGTTGGGCCGAAGGGCGAGTTTCGGCGAGTCGTTGTGTTTCTCGACGGAATCGACAAGGGGAAACCGTTCGGAGCGTATGAGCCTCCGAGGATTGAAGCCGTCGACTGCCTCTTCAGGCCGTTCATCAATCTCGTTCGCGATCTCCACGATGTGGTCGTCGTGAATATGGACCCTGCTATGCACGATATCCAGGCCTATGAAACCTCCCATCTAGGGCCGCGTGTCTTGTTCAACGTTCCGCTGCCGATCAGCAAGCGATATCCTCGCGAGGCCGGATTGAGCGCACACTTTCACAAGCACTATGAAGGGACGCCGATCGTGCAATCGGTCAAGATGACGAAAGGCCGGAAGATTTTCACGATGCAGTGCGGGTTTCATGCATATATGGAAAGCTGGGCGCTGGTCGCCGACCATCCATACTTTGCGATTGCCGACGAGGAGGGGCGATTTGAACTCACCGATATCCCGCCTGGCACCTATAGAGTCAAAGTCTGGCATCCCTATATCCGGGACGACATCGAGCAAACGGTCACGATTGAACCAAACAAGCAGGCGACCGTTGCTTTGAAGGTCGAAGTGCCGACTGGGCGGCTCTATGCCAACCAAATGGTTGAGAATGCCTACGTGCGGTACACGATTACCGAGGACGTGCAGAGTCAAATCGTCCCGACGTTGGAAAAACAGCGCATCGAGGAAGGCCAGTGACGCCGGCCTGCTGGGACCTATCGCGAAGAGCGGCAGGGCACGCCGAAATGACTCCGCGAGAGAACAGAGAGTGACAGGACGTGTCGCCTACGATCAAACGCGAGCAGGCCCTTTCTGGTGCAACGAGTCTTGCGTCCGATCACATGTCTCAGCGATTTCATGCCAACAGCGACAGTACGGTCTGATTCCAGCCGATGGGGCCTGGTCCTGGTGCATGGATCAGTCCAGGAAGCTCGATGTCCGGTTCATACGAGCTATCGGGTTGTTGGACGAGGACAGGGTGATCTACGGCTTTAAGCATCGGGAGGTCGTTCAAACTGTTGCCGATGCCCACCGTGATGAGTCGGTCACGATGACGGTCAGTCCAACGGCGGTAGCATTCGATGAGGTATCGCACGGCTTGCCCCTTATCCTGGACACCCATCAGGTGATGGAACCGATCACCCTTGGTCCAACGCAGGCCACGGGCTGTGATGGCCTGGGTGAGAGCTTCGAGTGTGCAACGCTCGTCTTCTACGACGAACGGCTCATCATAGTCGCGCTGTTTGGCTAGCGCTGCTCCTTGCCGAGAAAGCCCCGTCCGCATCATGATCTCTTCGAGGAGCATATCGCCGTATCCTCTCAGTTCCACCCCGAGTTCTTGTTCAATCTCTTTCAACGCTTGGCGAAGCCGAGGGTAGGAGGTGCCTAGGCCCACAATATAATACTGGCCGTGGGCGGTCGCAGCTGTGAGTTGGAATGGGAAGTAGTTCGATGGAACGAATACGGCGCCTCCGTTCTCCACGATGAAGGGGTGTTCATTGCGGAGGCGAGAGCGGAGCGGTTCAATCTCCGCCCGTGTCTTGCTCGAGACCACGACAAGGGGAATCGAACGGGCACGAAGCTCATCCAATGCTTCTCGGGCGGCATCGAACGAGTAAGTTGAGCCGTCGAGGAGGGTGCCGTCTAAATCTGTGAAGACGACCATGGCCTTCGAGTCTCCGTCGAAGGTGCTCAGTTTTGGCAAGGGCATGATTGCTCCTGTTGGGTCCTCAACAGAATACGCCATTAGCAACCCTAAATGAACCCAAGAACTTGTGAACGGTGCTGCCGGGAGTGTTTTTCGGTATGTACGGCAGCGAAGAACTATATAAATAGGATGCCACAATTCATAAAATTCCATCTGGGATTACTCGCTCAACTGTGCGATGCTGGGGCACATCAGGCCGCGGCGGAGGCGACGCTGAGATAGCGGAACGACTGCCGAGCTGAATGCGGGAGTAGCGTCATCATGTCGGATTTCTTCCAGAACGGGGTGGTCAGTGTTCTGCATCGCCTCGGTTCACCGAACGTCGAGCGGTTGGAGCAGGAACTCGAACAGTATCGCCATGTCAATCCGATCGCCTTGGTGTTGCCGTGCCTCTATTCGGAACTCGAAGGTCCGGCCCTTTCTGGAATCGTTGATGAACTCAAGCGGGTGACATACCTGAACGAAATCGTCGTTGCCCTCGGACATGCATCAGCCCTCGAATTTCGGCGTGCGAAAGATTATTTCAAGGTGCTTCCGCAACATGTGCGTCTGGTGTGGGTGGACGGCGCTCCGGTTCAAGACATCCTCAAGACGTTAGTCGAACGAGAGGTCGATATCGGATTACCCGGAAAGGGCCAATCCTGCTGGCTTGCGTTCGGCTATGTGCTGGCTCGTCACCAAAGTCAGGTCATTGTGTTGCATGATTGCGATATCGTGAGTTATCACCGTGAATATCTTGCCCGGCTCTGTTATCCGCTCGGCAACCCCAATCTCGGCTATGAATTTTGTAAGGGGTATTACAGCCGCGTCACAGACCAGTTGCATGGTCGCGTCACCAGGTTGTTCGTGACCCCGGTCATTCGGTCGTTACAGCAACTCGTTGGGAGTCACCCCCTCTTGACCTTCCTGGACAGTTTTCGGTACCCGCTGGCAGGAGAATTTGCGATGGTTCGCGACCTGGCGTGGGTCAATCGTATTCCGGGAGATTGGGGATTGGAAATCGGGATCCTGGCGGAAGTGTATCGCAACTGCGCCTTGCGCCGTGTGTGCCAGGCTGATATCGCAGACGCGTACGAGCACAAACATCAGGCGCTGTCTTCGGACGATCCTGAAAAAGGATTGCTCAAGATGACCGTGGATATCACGAAGTCTCTGTTCCGCCATCTTGCCAGCGAAGGTCTGGTGCTTGGTGATCCGGAACTCAAGACATTGCGAGCCACCTATCTTCGTATCGCTGAAGAGGCCATCCGGCGGTACGAGGACAGCGCGGCCATCAACAGCTTGAAGTTCGATCGACACGCGGAACGGACCGCCGTCGAGACGTTCCTCAAAGGCATCAAACTGGCGTCGGAGGTCTTCCAGAAAGATCCGATGGGGGTGCCGATGATTTCTAACTGGAGCCGCGTAGCGGCGGCGGTTCCGGACGTTTTCGATCGTCTCATTCGAGCCGTGGAGGAGGATCATCAGTGGGACCCGACGAGAGAACCGCGCCAAGCGTCCAAGTGAGCACACCGTCCGTCGCGTTGACGGCGGAAACCGAGGCCCGCCTGGGTATCATCGGCGACGTCGATGTACTCGTCGGTATTCCCAGTTACAACAACGCCGATACCATTGAGCACGTGGTCCGGGCCGTGAGTGTCGGTCTGGCGAAATATTTCCCTGAGCATCGCGCCGTGTTGGTGAATTCCGACGGGGGCTCCTCAGATGGGACCCCTGAGGCAGTGTCGAGGGCGGTGGTCGATTTCGACGCATTACTCATCAGCGATCAGCAAAGCCAGCTTCAGAAGATCATCACCCCCTACCATGGGATTCCCGGTAAGGGGAGCGCGTTCCGCACGATCTTCGAGATTGCGCGGCGGCTGAACGCCAAGGCCTGCGCCGTCGTCGATTCAGACCTGCGAAGCATCACACCGGAATGGATCGAGTTGTTGCTACGTCCCATTCTCGACGACCACTACGACTATGTGGCGCCGTATTATCTGCGCCATAAGTACGACGGCACGATTACGAACAGTATCGTGTATCCCCTGACCAGGACGCTCTACGGTCAACGGATCAGGCAGCCGATCGGGGGTGATTTTGGATTTGCCGGACATTTGTCCGAACATTACCTGGATCAACACGTCTGGGAGTCGGATGTGGCGCGATTTGGGATCGATATTTGGATGACGACCGAGGCCATCGCGAGCGGTGCCCGAGTCTGCCAGAGTTTTCTTGGCGCCAAGATTCATAACCCTAAGGATCCAGCCGCCGATTTGGCCGCCATGCTCATGCAAGTGCTGGGAGCGGTGTTTGCCTTGATGGAGTCACACCATGGGGTTTGGTCGAGTGTGCAAGGGTCGAAGGCAGTCAAACTGTTCGGTTTCCAGTACGAGGTCGGCGTTGAGCCGGTCAACGTCAACGTCGAACGCATGATTGCAGTTTTTCGACAGGGACTGGCGGATCTGGCTCCTATCTGGGAACAGGCACTGGGCAAGGAGATCGTGGCGGAACTCACAATGGTGGGAGGAGCTTCCCCTTCGGAGTTTCGGATTTCCGATGAACTATGGGTTCGTGTGGTCTACGAGGCTGCGCTGGCGTACCGAGAACATCGCATGCCCCGAGAGCATTTGCTGAAAGCCCTGACGCCGCTCTATCTCGGACGAACGGCAACGTTCGTGTTGGAAACGCAGGGGCTCACGACAAAGGAAGCGGAAGGGCGAGTCGAGAAATTATGTGAAGCCTTCGAGTCGAAGAAATCTTACTTGGTCGAACGGTGGAACCCTGAGCCGCAAGCATGAGGTCGGTTGCCGGCGGCGACATGGGGGGAGGTGAATTATGATGACGGACTTTTTTAAAACTGCACTACTCGCTCCGTTGGAACAACTTGGCCGGCAGGTCTTGGCCGTGTTGCCGAATGTGTTGGCCATGCTCATCATCGTCGGGGTTGGCCTGTTGGCGGGTCGAGCGTTAGGCCATCTGGTCGAACGATTGTTGCGCGTGGTGCGTCTTGACCAACTGTGCGATCGACTTGAAATCAACGCCGCGCTGTTGCGCGGGGGCGTGAAGGCTGATCCCTCCTATCTCGTCGGCCGGTTCGTCTATTGGGCGGTCGTCGCGTTCGCAGTGATCGCTGGCCTGGGCGCGCTGAACCTCCAACCGATCAATCAGTTTGCCCATTCGCTCTTGGCCTACATTCCCCACGTGTTGGTTGCAGGACTGATACTGGTAACCGGATACTTCCTCTCCAATTTCATCGCACAGGGTGTGTTGATCGCAGGGGTGAATGCTGGGCTTCCCCCGGCGCGGCTGTTCGCGAACATGTCGCGTTGGGGCATCCAACTCTTTGCGCTGGCGATGGCGGCGGAGGAATTGGGTATTGCGGCGAGCGTAGTGGTGGTGGGCTTCGGGATTACCTTTGGAGGTATCGTGTTCGCCACCTGCTTGGCGTTCGGCCTCGGGGCCAAGGATTTGGCGAAGGACTATTTGGAGCGGACGTTCTGGAGTCGAGGGCCCGATCGCGCTCCGGACGATCTGCGGCATCTATGATGATCAGCGCTTTTCTCCTGCTCTGGATGGCGGGGGCGATCGGGTGCACGCAGGCCGGAGAAGAGACTGATCGTGCACCCACCGTCTTGGTCTTCAAGCACGGGAAACTATCGGGTGATGGACGGGTGCTGTCTGACTTGCTCCGTGATTTTGAACGACGCCATCCAGGCGTCATCGTTCGAGAAGAGCTCTTGCCTGCCGATTCGGATCGACAACATCAGTACTATGCGATGAATTTGGACGGAGGGAAGGCTCCGTTCGACCTGCTCGGGATCGACACGATCTGGGCGCAGGAATTCGCCAAGGCTGGCTGGATTGCTTCGCTGGACGGCCTCCTTCCTCCGGCCGAACGGAATCAGTTCTTTCCTGGACCGATCGAGGCCGCGACCTTCAACGGGCGGCTCTATGCCGTCCCCTGGTATGTCGATACCGGGGTCCTCTATTACCGGCGCGACTTGCTGGATCGCCACGGTCTTGAACCGCCCCGGACATGGTCCGACCTCACGCGCATCGCCAGGACTGTGCTTGATGCGGAGCAGGACTCCGGTTTGGCCGGCTTCCTGTGGCAGGGGAAACAGTATGAAGGTTTGATGTGCATCGCACTGGAGGTGCTCCGAAGTAACGGAACGGATCTCTGGAGCGGGGATCGTGACCGTGCCGAATATGGATTGCAGTTCTTGCGTGAGACGATCTCGACGTATAGGATTACCCCGCTCTCCACGAGTATGGCCGATGAAGAATCGACTCGTTGGATTTTCGGCGAGGGCCACGCCCTATTCATGCGAAATTGGCCTTACGCCTGGTCCATGTTCCAACAGGAAGGCTCGCCGGTCCGCGGCAAGGTTGGTGTCGTTCCGCTTCCCTCATTTTCCGGATTCAGCAGTGCGCCGGTCCTCGGAGGATGGATGCTCGCCATGCCGAACAGTTCCACCCATCGAGAAGTTGTGGGGGAGCTGATCCAGTTCTTAACCTCTGCGGACACGCAACGAATGATCGCGATAGAGTTGGGGTACAATCCGGTGCGTCGGGCCTTATATGACGAGGAGTCCCTGCTGGAACTCCGCCCTCTCTTGAAGGATCTCTATCCGATCTTGTTGAGTGCACAGCCGCGTCCGGTGACGCCGTATTATCTTTTATTGTCTCAGGCCGTGCAGCCGGAAATAAGTGCGGTGGTCGTTGGGCGAAAATCACCTGCCGAGGCTCTGGACGCCATCAGGCGCCGCGTCGATCAGATCATGGGAGATCAAGCTTCTCCAGCAGGGCTGGGACGATCATGACCGATCAGTCGTTCAGAGAGATGAAGAAAGGAAGCCGGACGATCCATCTGTCCGAGCGCGCGTGGGGATATCTGTTTGCCAGTCCTGCGTTTATTCTGGTGAGTCTGGTCGCACTCGCGCCGATTACAGCCGCGCTGTGGCTCAGTCTCCGTCAGCAGTTGCCGATCTTCGGCGTCGACGAGTTCGTCGGCGTCCGGAACTATCTCCAATTGTTGGGGGATGACCGGTTCTGGGCGGCCTGCTGGACGACGTTGTACTTCACGGTCTTGTCTGTGTCGGCCGAACTGCTGTTGGGGTTCGGGTTCGCCTTGCTCTTGAATCGTCTGTCGAACGGAGCGGGTTGGGGATTACGCTGGGCGCACGTCATGATCATCCTACCGTGGGCGATTCCCACCGTTGTGTCAGCGCAGATCTGGGCGTGGCTCTACCAACCGGACTATGGTCTGCTCAATTATTTGCTCTATGCGGCCGGCATCACTGGAGGTCGTATCGATTGGCTGGCGGATCCCGATTGGTCAATCCATGCCGCTGTCGTCATGGACGTGTGGAAAACGACGCCGTTCGCGGCGCTGCTTCTGCTGGCCGGATTGAAGACCGTGCCGCAGGAGCTGTACGCCGCCGCGCGGGTTGATGGGGCAGGACCGTGGCAGCAGTTCCGACGGATTACGCTGCCGCTTTTGATGCCCGTCGTCGTCATCGTGCTCATCTTCCGCACGATGGATGCAGTCCGGGTGTTTGACGCGGTCTTCGTGCTGACCGGCGGAGGGCCGGGCAACAGCACCGAGACACTGTCTATCTATGCGTACAAGACGCTGTTCCAAACATTGCAGTTTGGATATGGATCCGCCCTCGCCACGGCGATGTTCCTGCTCGCCGCCATGCTGTCCCTGCTGTATTTGGTGCTACTACGTCGGCATGTCCAGGAGAGCACATGATGCGTCGTCGTGACGATCAGGCCGGGTCGACGATGATCACGTGGCTCCGGACCAGTGGCCTTACCGCATGTGTCCTCCTTGTTGTCGGGTTATTCTGTCTCGGACCAGTGCTCTGGCAGGCGATCACATCGCTCAAGCCCGATCAGGATCTTGTGCGCCTGCCTCCTCTCCTTCCGGAGCGGGTGACCGGCGTGCACTATGATCGGGTCCTGCTCAAGTCCTCATTGCCGCGGTCGCTTGCGAACAGCATGGTCGTGGCGGCAAGTGCGACGGTCACCGCGATTGTGGTTGGTGCGTTCTGTGCCTTCGCCCTCGCGCGGCTCCCGATCGCCGGTAAGTCGGTGATCTTGGGGGTGGCCCTTGTGACGTCGATGTTTCCGCCGATCGCCGTGATCAGTCCCTTATATCTCCTGATGCGGGAGCTCGGGTTGCGGGATACGCTTTTCGCGGTCGGACTGACCCATGCGGTCTATTCCCTGCCGCTCGCCGTGTGGTTGTTGACGAGTTTCTTTCAGCAGCTTCCCAAGGAGCTCTACCAGGCTGCGCGCATCGACGGCTGCACACCCTTGCAGGCCTTCTTGACCGTTATGCTGCCGCTTGCACGGCCTGGGTTGGCCGTTGCCGGGCTCTTGGTCTTCATCTATTCCTGGAACGAATTCATGTTCGCCCTGACCCTGACGGCGAGCGATACGACTCGCACGGCGCCGGTGGCGGTTGCCTTGTTCCCAGGATTGTATGAAATTCCTTGGGGCGATCTGGCCGCGGCATCGCTTGTGGTGACTCTGCCGGTCGCCGGGCTCGCGCTGGTGTTTCAACGTCACATCATTGCCGGGCTAACGGCCGGCAGTGTGAAAGGATGAGGTAATGGCCGAGGTCCGGATCGAGTTGATCGAGAAGCGTATCGGGCAAAAGACCATCCTCCCTCCGCTCACGTTGACGGTGCATGACGGTGAGTTCTTCGTGCTCGTGGGCCCTTCCGGCTGCGGCAAATCGACGCTGCTGGGTCTCCTCGCCGGGCTCGATCAGCCGACCGCCGGACGTATCTTGTTCGACGGTGCGGACGTGACAGATTTGGAGCCGCGCGAGCGCGACGTGGCGTTGGTTTTTCAAAGCTACGCTCTGTACCCGCACATGACTGTGCGCGAGAACATGGCCTTTCCACTCAGCGTGGTCCCACGCGCAAAACGTCTTGATCGGCAGCGCATCGAGGAAGAAGTGCAACGGGTGGCAGGGTTCCTGGGTCTGTCAGCGCTGCTCGATCGGCGGCCACGGGAACTCTCCGGTGGGCAACGGCAGCGAGTCGCCTTGGGACGGGCCCTCATCAGGAAGCCAAGACTGTTTCTGCTGGACGAACCGTTGTCGAATCTCGATGCGCAATTGCGCGCCTCCATGCGCGCGGAGTTGCTCAGACTCCACAAAGAACTGAAGGTCACGACGATCTATGTGACTCATGATCAAACGGAAGCCATGACGTTAGGTGATCGGCTTGCCGCGCTCAACCAGGGGCGGGTTCAGCAGATCGGCCGGCCTCATGACATCTATGCCGCTCCCGCCAATCTTTTCGTGGCAGGCTTCATGGGGTATCCGCCGATGAATTTGCTCTCAGCGCGGCTCAGAAGCGATGGCATCCAAGCTGGGCCGCTGGGCCTCACAAGGCCTCCGGAAGCACCAACAGTCAACCAAGAGCAGGCGGTGACCGTCGGCCTCAGGCCGGAAGATATCGTGGTGGGCCCAGCAAACGATCCGGGAGGCAAGGGTGTGGGGTTCGGCGTCGTGCGCCTCACCGAACCATCGGGGCCGACCTTGTGGGTAACGGTTGAGCTCAACGACCTCAACAATGAGACATTCACCATTATTGGGATTGCACAAGCCGGGTTTGCCCCGAAGATCGGGGAGTCTGTCTCGGTGGTGGCGCGCCAAGCGAACATCCATCTGTTCGATACCGAGACCGGGATACGACTGGGGGCGGCCTAAAAGTTGGAGAACCGTTAGCCTCATGTTGTGGGGAAGGAGAGAGGTGTGGCAGGCAATCTCTTGACCTGGATCGGGATCGTGGTCTGTCTCAGCCAATCGGCCTTGATGTCAGGCTTGAATCTGGCGGTGTTCAGTCTTGGTCGGCTGCGTCTGGAGACGGAAGCGGCGAGCGGGTGCTACGATGCGCAGAAAGTACTCCAGCTGCGCGAGCACCCCAACGATTTTCTGGCCACGATTCTCTGGGGCAACGTCGGTATCAACGTGCTCCTCACGTTGCTTTCGAATTCGGTGATGGCCGGCGTGAGTGCCTTTCTCTTTTCCACGTTCATTATCACCATCTTCGGCGAAATCATCCCACAAGCGTACTTTTCACGTCGGGCGGTCAGGATGGCTGCGATCTTTTCGCAATGGTTGCGGGTCTATCGTGTGATCTTGTTCCCGGTCGTCAAACCCTCGGCTATGCTGTTAGATGCATGGCTGGGCAAGGAAACGATTGCCTATCTCCGGGAGGCGGAGATCAAAGAACTGCTGCGCCTTCATATGGAGAACGAAAAGTCAGAAGTGGGTCGCATCGAAGCGATCGGAGCACTTAACTTTCTGACTATCGACGATATTCCGGTCGACCAGGAAGGCGTTCCCGTTGATCCGACCAGCATCATTCGGCTTCCTGTTCGTGATGGAAGCCCGATATTCCCGGATTTTCAGAGGTCGCCGGACGACCCTTTCCTTCGACAGGTCAATGCGTCGGATAAGGCGTGGGTCGTCATCACGGATGAGCAGAATCAGCCGCACTGCATCATGGATGCCGATGGGTTTCTACGCCACACCGTCTTCATGGGGCAGCAGACGGATCCCCACGCCTATTGCCATCGACCCGTGATCGTCCGAAATCGCCACGAACCGCTCGGCAAAGTTCTGGCGCAGCTCAGTTTCGACCCGGAGTCGCCCGCCGACCACCTTATCAGCA
This sequence comes from Nitrospira sp., assembly GCA_029881435.1. Taxonomy (GTDB): domain Bacteria; phylum Nitrospirota; class Nitrospiria; order Nitrospirales; family Nitrospiraceae; genus Nitrospira_D. The sequence continues at coordinate 691 of JAOUMR010000049.1, read as the reverse complement.
ATGACACGGTTCTTTTGTGGACCGAGCAGCCTCGCCTGATCACCGGCGCGGATTTGCTCGGGCGGCTATTACGGGGAATTGTCAGACGGTCTCGCAGGGCTTCGGATGGCTAGGGCCTGTTAACACTAAGGAAAGCTATCGACAATTAAGGCAAAAGTGATGAACGCGACGAACATGACATCGAGCTTGTCAAACCGCGAGAAGATGCGCCGAAATCCCTTGCGCCGGCGGAACAGCCGTTCGATCTCATTGCGTCGTGTATACAGGGCTCGATCATATTCCCATGGCGTTAGTCGATTGTCCTTAGGCGGCACCACAGGAACATACCCTAAATCCAAGGCCAGTTGCCGCGTCTCATCGCCTTCATACGCCCGATCCATCAACGAGTGGATCGGGCGCGGCATTCTCCCGAAGCGCTGCAGCAGCTTGCCCCCCTCGGACGCATCCTGGGCCTGGCCAGGGGACAGGGCAAACGTGAGGGCCGTTCGAGCATCCGCGGCAACCAGATGAATCTTGGTCGTCCATCCGCCGCGGGACCGGCCAATGGCTTGCGGGCCGTTTCGTTTAACGCCCTCGTACCATTCGGATGGACCGTGACGATGGTGCTGTCCAAGGCCACGGCTTCGATCTTCACGCGGATGATCTGAGCCTGTTGCAACTAAGCAAAGATGCGATCCAGCACCCCGCTCTT
>JAOUMR010000144.1 GCA_029881435.1 Nitrospira sp. | reverse complement strand
TTTAGATGAGCCTCAGACAACCAACTGGGAGTTCAATGCTGGAGAAGTTATCGCTTTTCTCGCAGTAGGAACAGGAGCGTCATCGAGAAAGATTTTTGCGAGTTATTGGGATGCGAAGGAATGGGCTTGATTGCGAGGAAAGCCGCCTATCGTCCTTGCTCCAGTCAGTCTCATTTGATATGACAGCGGTTGCGATGGCGGCATGAAGACACGTAGAACACTTAAAAAAGTCGATCGAGCTAAATCAGGAAGGCGCAGCACTCGCCGAGCTGCGGGCTCCGGGCTCCGCTCGGCTTGAAAGCCTGAAGAGTTCTCCACGTAGGTCCGTCTACAGCCGTTCTGGTCACCCGTCGATCTCCTTGCGGTTCGAAGTCAGGCGACCGCCTGCGAAAAATAGTCGGGACGCTTCGAAAGAAATCTCTTCGCGATTTGAAGCAGCATATACACTCTTCAGGCAGAGACATCCCAACAGTGTTCCTATCACCGGACGGCAAACCCTTCCGAAGGACTGCTCTCCTCCGGAGTATGCCGAATGGGCCATCTGGAAGGCTAGAGAGCGATGGAGTGACGCAATATTGGATAACTGGTTCTTAGGCTTCTATGAAACTCTGGTCAAATCTGAGTCTCTCAAGGAGGTGTGCGAGGATCAATGCCAATCCATCGACGCCGCGTATGCACTGCTCGGACTACTGCTGTGGGATGCCGATCGTTCCGAGCTTGAAAAAACGAGGGGAGGGCACGTCGATGAACGAGGGGAGCGTACTATTCGCGAGGAACAAGCACATGAAGCCCTACGGCGAACGTCAGAGTTCGATGCAAAGCACTTGCTCAAGATCCAAGAGTTAGTGAAGGGTTTAACGTTGGACTACACCTTGGAGGTGAACGAAGCCCACACATCAGCCGCCGAACAGAATCGGCATCATCGGAAGACACTCGCCGAAATTCTTGACGGTTTCGTGGATGTCTTTGCTAAGGAAACTGAAGTCAGGGCGCAAGTCTATTCCGGCACCCCTAAACCGGGGTCAAGGCGATCAGAGGCTGGCCGTATCTCGCGGGACATGTTCTGTGCCTTGGTGAGCCACTTTGTCAAAGAGGCGTTCAGAGGGAAAGACCATATTGGGCCAACCATCTGCATCATTAAGGACTTTGCACCTGGTCTGCTGAAGGACAATCACGCTGACCCCATGAAAGAGGCCAATGCATTCGTTCAACGGCTCAAAGCCTTTAGAAAGAAGAAAGGTGCGATCAAGGAGTTTAACTCGCTTGTCGCTCTCTACGAGACGCATCGCTCCCTCCCATCCATCATGAAGACCTTTCAGCCCGAATAGATATACGCAAAGTAGCTCCAGCACTCACTGCTATGGATGACTCAGTGATACTTTATTATCGGCATAAACCATTGATGGGAGGGCCCGACTCGGCTTGCCGGAGGGCCTAGACAATCAGCTCTTGTGGGAATGTTGACCGCTTCATTGATCCGCGCCTTTCGTCAAAGACCGCCTCAGCCATCATCTTACTTCAGCCTTAGAGCGCTGTCGTTTTCGGGAGGAAATCTTGTAGTCCTGGCGAGTCTTGCCCGCTTGGCGTAGAGGTCTGATTGAAGGAAGGATGCCCATTCCACACATGAATCACGTGCCAATTAAGACCTCCAATCAATTTGTGAAAAAACAGAGATAGTTGTGAGGGGGAAACAACGAAGAATTGGTTGCGGGGAGAGGATTTGAACCTCTGACCTTTGGGTTATGAGGCCGTAAAGACGAATTTCGTAATACCCTGATTTTTCGTCTGGTTTCTCGCTTTTATAAATGAATCAATGACTTATAGCATTCTATCTATTGTAATGGCTTCCATCAGTTTCAATGTTTTTGACAACTTTTAGCACAATTTTAGCACATACGCTGTACGTAAAGCGTAAAAGTATGATAGGTTAAATCTCGTGATTCGTGGGTTTCGCGACAAGGCGACGGAACAGTTCTTCGCTGGCAAGAGCGTGAAGGGGTTTTCTAGTTTCAGAAACGTGGCCGAGCGGAAACTTACGATGCTCGACAACGCGACCGATCTGAAAGATCTCCTCTCACCGGCAGGAAATCGACTTGAAAAATTGAAAGGGGATCGGCTCGGACAACACAGTATCCGAATTAACGATCAGTGGCGGATTTGTTTTGTCTGGATGGGTGATGGTCCTCACGACGTCGAGATCACCGATTATCACTGATGGAGAGCAGATCATGACTAAAAACGGCATGCGCCCCATTCACCCCGGTGAGATTTTGCTGGAAGAGTTCCTGAGGCCGTCAGCCCCGCCGATTAATGCTAATACTCTCGCCAAAGCCCTCGAAGTGCCGGCGAATCGGATCACGGCCATTATCAAAGGGCAGCGTGGCATCACGGGAGATACGGCTGTGCGGTTGGCGACCTTTTTCAATACGACGGCTGAATTCTGGATGAATCTCCAGAAAGCCTATGAGCTTCGCCTTGCGGAACAAGCACTGTCAGTGAAGGTCAGGAGGCATATCGAGGAGCACCGAGCAGCACTCGCTTCGAGTTAGGTTGAGAAGCATTGCAGTCAGACGGCTGTCTGGAATCTTGACAGGATCGAGGTAACGTTCTACGCTCCACCCAAGAGATATGAAAGCAGCCATGAGACCCATCCTGGAACAACCAATCCTTCAAGAATTCAAGCGCAGAGTGGAACAGCGGTTCCCCGGAGAGCTGGTCCGCTTGGTGGTGTTCGGGTCGAAGGCACGCGGAGACGCCTCGGTTGAATCAGACATTGACGTCCTGACAGTGGTCCGCTCCGAGGATTGGAAACTGGGTGATGAAATTCGGGACATTGGGTATGAGTTAGAGATTGTGCATGGAGTGGTCCTCTCCATTCAAGTGATGGGTCAGCGCCAGTATCAGGAACTCAAAGCTCGCGGCTCAACCTTTGTGGCAAATGTGGAGCAAGAAGGTTTAGCCGTATGACGGAATCCTCTCGTCCTGAGGAGGTGCAAGCCGAACTGCTGCGTGCCGACAAATCCCTTGCGGCGGCCCGATCCCTCCTGAAGGATGATTTCCTTGAAGATGCTCTCTCTCGAGCCTACTACTCGATTCTTCATGCCGCCCGGGCCGTGCTGCTTGCCGAAGGGGTCAGCGTTTCCTCTCACCGCGCCGTCCGACGGTTATTCGGAAGCCACCTGATCAAGCCTGGCAAACTGGCAGTCCGGCTGGCGAAGATTCTTGCCGAAGAACAGGACGACCGGTTTCTCGCTGATTACGACGCCTGGTTCCACGCAGAACGCGAGCGAGCCGAGAAGCGCGTGAGCGAAGCCGCCGAGTTTCTTGCGGCCATCAAACTCTTCCTAAGAAGCGAGGGCGAGCGTCAGTAAAAGCGCGAGCCTCACGACGCAAGATCACGATAGAGATGAATGAACAGGAAGGGAAGCCCCCGGAGGACCGGAGGCTTCCCAAGAAACCGCTCAGCGCTTCAGGGCGTGAGCGGCGATCCACTCTTTGGCCTCAAACGCCACATTCATCAGCGCCTCCAGGTCATTGAGACCGAACGAGGTGCCGTTATGCCAGGCACCGGAGTGATCCTTGAATGGTCGAGAGAAGGTCGTGGCGAAGAACGGTCCGTTCTCACTCACATTCTGCCAGATCGTGGCCTTGATGTTCCCACATCGCAGCGTGGTCGCCGGTCGTTTAGATGAGTTGTTGGTCGCCATGATGTTTCCTCCTATTGTTGAACTGCAGGTGACTCTCTCACGCGAGGAGGAGAGGCACCGCACAGGTCACGGAGGAACGGCAGGCAGAGGCCGGAACCGGCGGACTGGAGAGGCTAAGCAGCGAGAGTGACAGGTTACTGGCGCGAGCGGTGCGCCTCGCAGGTGATAGCCGGTCGGCTATCGCCGTTGGCGACCAGAACTATCTCAACGAGACACGGAGGGGGATGAAGGCCCTCGCCTTAAAAGTTCAAATAGCTGGTATTTATAGAGGCTCGCTATTGCAACGGTTTCTCCATTATTCCGTTTAATAGTGATAAGTTATCGTATTCTATTAGTTCTATACGTTCCCGCGACTTCCCTCCATTTCCGCAGAGTTTTGACACAACATTCACCACAGTAGTAGCACGTAGAAACGTTGAAGAGGGTGGTTACTGTTTGTGATGTTCCTCGCAGGAAGAAGCTTGATCTGGAGCTATCGGTAGGACGATTCGTTACAGGCTACTTGGAGTGGTGCTTACCTGGTTCGGATTGAGGCACTGCCCGCTGTCGACCGCGAACGGTGTCTCTCCCGCAGTATTTGTTCCAGGTAGCACTCCTTCAACGTCAGATGGCTCGGAAAAGAAGTTCCGATGGTGCCACCTGTTCTTCCTCGTGCTAGAATACCTGCGATCTCATCGGAGCGCGACGTGTCGCATCCGATGCCAGGACCTGGCACAAGGGCGAGATCGAACCAGAAGGAATCCAGCAACGATGATCACAAGTCGAGACGACGTGCTGAAGCTCGTTGAGCAAAATCAGGCGACCCTCAGAAGGTTGGGAGTACGCCGACTTGGCCTGTTTGGGTCCTATGCCCGAGGCGAGGCTATGCCAGGGAGTGATCTCGATTTTGTAGTCGAGCTGTCGGAGAAGTCCTTCGACGCCTATATGGATACAAAGCTCTTTCTTGAGGACCTGTTCCAGTCACCCGTGGACCTGGTCACGATGGGTTCCATCAAGCCGCGCCTCCTGCCGATTATCCAACGAGAAGCCATCTATGCCCCGGGATTCTAGAGTCTATCTGGAAGATATTCTGGAGGCCACTCGCAAGATCACATCCTATACGGCCAACCTGTCCAAAGCCGCGTTTCTCGAAGACGAGAAAACCTTCGATGCCGTGGTCCGGAATCTCGAAGTGATCGGTGAGGCCGTCAAGAAACTTCCAGAGGACCTCCGAACCCAGCATCCGTCACTCGAATGGAAGAAAATGGCCGGGCTTCGCGACATTCTGATTCATGAGTATTTCGGTCTCGATTCGGAAATCGTCTGGGACATCGTGAAGAACAAAGTACCGACGCTCAACCAAGCAGTTCGAGCGATGTTGAATCAATAGGCTGCATCTGGACAGGCTCCATCTCCCGGCTACCTCACAACACCCTCTGCTTACAACACCTGTGTACAGAAGAAGGGAAGCCCCCGGAGGGCCGAAGGCTTCCCTGTGAAGCGGCTCAGCGCTTGAGCGTGTGAGCCATCATCCACTCCTTTGCCTCAAAGGCGACATTCATCAGTGCCTCCAGGTCATTAAGACCGAACGAGGCGCCGTTGCGCCAGGCACCGGATTGATCCTTGAACGGTCGGGAGAAGGTCGTTGCGAAGAACGGTCCCTCCTCACTGTTATTCTGCCAGATCGTCGCCTTGATGTTGCCACATCGCAGCGTGGTGGCCGGTCGTTTGGATTGTTGGTTGGTCGCCATGGTGTTTCCTCCTTGTGTGATCAATAATAAGTCTCTCACGGGGGGAGGAGAGGCACCGTACAGTTCACCGAGGAAACAGGAGGCAGAGGCCGAAACCGGCGGGCCGGAGAGGGTGAAGCAGCGAGAGTGACAGGGTCACTTGCGCGAGCGATGCGCCTTGCAGGTGCTAGCCGGTCGGCTGCCGCCGGAGGCAACAAAAACCTGCGAAGACAATTTGATGCCGGAGGGGCAGACGTCGCCAGAAAAGACTTGCTGACCCTGCGAGTCTTCCCCTCACCTCTGGAAACGATTCCTGAGACTGCGAGCAGGACTGCTCGGCTCGTAGTGTTGCGCTAGGAGTTAGAACTCTAGGAGTAAAAGGCGGGCGACAAGGGAGCAAGCAAGATGGTGAAACCTGAGCCACTTGTCAGTTATCCCAGTTGAAGGAGAGTTGTGGTGTTATGAAGCCTGGCGGCCTAACCATTTAGTCAGTAGACATCCCATGCAACCAACGAGACCAAGCATAAAACAAAGCTGATACACCCCATCATGCGACAATACATTCAAGATCGGATTGGCATCAGAAAATGGTGCCAAGGGTCGCATGTCATAATGCATGACACTATCAAGGACAACGTGGCTCAGTGTGCCTCCAAAGGCACCAGACCAAATAGCGAGACGAGTGGGTTCGGGTGGCTCCGATAGCCAACGCAGCTTATAGGCCAGGACTTCTTGATTGTATCGACGGAGTATCGGGCGACAGATCGAAGGGGACACCAGTGCGACGAGCAAGCCGATCACGATGGCACCAAGTACGGTATGAGTGGGGCCATGAAGGATGTCAGAGTTTCGCAGCATGCCAATGAACGGCTCGATATCCATGGCGATTTGAGCGACGCCAAATGTGATGAGGCTGAGATGCTTCTGTGCCGCAGGCTTCACGATAAGCGCGGCGCCCATGTGAAAAGGGGTAAATGGCATGGACCGCTAGCTGTGCAGTGAGTCGCAGAGGGATATAACTATAGAAAGCTATTAGGATCCTTCTCTACGACCGATTGACATACCGCTCAAGAATACCTCCATTTGCATGCGAAGTCATTTCATATGTAGCTTTCCGAGCAGAAGTCACCCGTCCGTTCTCAAGAACATCCTTTCTGCTGATAGATGCCCACTGTTATGGCTCATGGCTCCTTTTCTCTCCGGCGGCAGGAGTGGGATATTCGTGGTGACCCGGCTGGGACTCGAACCCAGGGCCCTCGCCTTAAAAGTTCGCAAAGACCAATAATAACAATGGCTTGAAATCGCGACGGTTTCCCCGTTTTATCAGGCAAATCAAGGCGTTGATGGGTTTCTACTGATTCGATTGATTCTGTCGAGTGCGCTCTATTCCGCAGAGTTTTAGCACAAATCTAGCACATCGCTTTCATGCTTCGTGTCCTCACCGTCCCCCTGAATCGTGCAAAGTTGGGCTCTG
>JAOUMR010000048.1 GCA_029881435.1 Nitrospira sp. | reverse complement strand
GGGCGGCGGTGCATTACCGCCCCTCGGGTCACTTATGAATTCCTAGAGATCCGGCCGAGAGTCTGCTACGTCGACGAGGCGTTGCCAGGTGAAGATCTGCTCCACTTGCTTCCTCACCGGCCAATTCTTCCCGCACCAGTCCCAGATGGGTCCTCTCCCGCCGAAGTCTCTGAATGTGCGCCTGGATATCGGCCAACATGCAATCGATTTCCCGCACCCTGATCGTCGGATCAGCCGGCCTCCGGTGCACAGGCTGCGGACGGTCCTCACCATTCAGTACGCTCGCCGATATCTGAGACAAACCGGCCATATCGTTTTTGCAGCTTTCCATCTTTGATTCCTCCTCAATGGCTGACGTATGTTTAGTTCCCTCGGAGTGCATGCGCTGCATCAGCGTCCGCTCATCGGACCAATGCATGCGCTTGAGCGTCACCCTTACTGAACACGACATGCCCTTTCCTGACCCTCCCGCGCGGGGTCGCCCGCCTTCTCTCCGAACGGGGGGAGCGATTCGCACGAATGACGGCATCCTCGATACACCCACAATTGATACAGCGTGTGGTCGTACAGAGAGGGTTTGTTTCGACGTTTAGGTCACCCCAGGTTTCCCATACCAGTAGCCCTCGACAGCGTTGGCAGACCATATCTCCTCCTTCTGCGCTCAAGATCTCGCGTATAACGCAACCAGCACACCCGTGACGTGCACCTCTTGCTTGAGGGCTCAGTCCCTCAAGAGACCGGCCAGGTTCTCCGCATGTACTTCTTCTTCTGCTAGAATCCCCGCTAAAACCTGCCGATTCGTCGGATCATCAGCACCAATAGCGGCCATCATGTTCCGATAGCTCTCGATCGCGATCCATTCCGCGATGAGATCTGCCGTGATCATCTCCACCAACGAATCCCCTTCGACATGTTCGGCATGGCTCCGGGTCAGCAGCCGTTCAGGTGCCAAATCCAGCTGACCCCCAAGCTGGACAATGCGCTCAGCCAATCGATCGGCATGCGCCTGCTCCTCCGTCACATACTGGAGAAACTTTGCTTTCACGCGGCGAGCACTGATCCCGGCGGTCATGAAGTAATGGCGCTTGTAGCGGAGGATGCAGATAATCTCCGTGGCGAGGGCTTCATTTAGGAATCGGAGCACGGTCTCCCTGTTGGTCATGTCTCCGCCGGTCATCGCGCCGTCTTTAATCCCTCGGTGTCTGACACATAGCACTGACTGCATCCTGTGCTCCTACCTCAAACTCTCGTTCTTGTATAAAAGCTCATCGGCATTTCCCTATTGCATGAGGACCAGAGCCCTTGCCGGTGTCAGAACTGCCAATAATCTCTTCATGTGTCTTATTCATTTTTGAAAATTATAATGGAGTCGCCCGCTGCAGTCTGTTCACAATTGCTCAGTACGGAAGGATTCCCAAATGGTGGGGATGTCGAATGTGGCTCAGCACGGCTCTCCTCACAACAAGAAGAGAATCAGATGGAGACCCTGTGTGGCGTCCAAGAAACACGTTCACGGTGAGCCCTTCGATCGACTCAGGGCGGGCTTGTCGAACCATTGTCGTGAGGAGCGGCTAGCGTTGCTTCAAATATTTAAAGAATTCCGAATCCGGGCTCATCACCAACGTCGAGCTGTCTTGGAACACCTTCTTATAGGCATCCATCGTGCGGGTAAACTCAAAGAACTTCGGGTCCTGCTGGTAGGCCGTGGCATAGATCCGAAACGCCTTGGCATCGCCCCCGCCCCGCAGTTCTTCCGATTCTTTATAGGCTTGGGCAAGGATAATCTCGCGGTCCTTTTCGGCTTCTGACCGAATCTTTTGGGCCTCTTCTGCACCTTCGGCCCGATACTGCTTGGCCTGCCGTTCCCGCTCCGCCTGCATACGGGCAAAGACCGCCTTCTCGTTCTGCTCGGGCAAATCGGCCCGCTTAATTCGGACATCTTGAATCTCGATGCCGTACACCGAGGCCTTCTCGTTCGCGCGTTCGGTGACCACCCGCATGATGTCGGCCCTGGTGCTGGAGACGATCTCCAGTAACTCGTGACGACCCAACTCGACCCGGAGCTCGGAATAGATGATATCGTTCAACCGTTGGAGCGCACCGCGTTGACTTTGGAACGCCTGGTAGACTTTTAACGGGTCCGTAATCCGCCATTTGGCGAAGTTGTCCAACAGCAGCGTCTTCTTGTCTTGGGTAATGACGTCCTGCGCGTTCGAGTCGTAATCCAGTAACCGTTTCTCGAAGTACGTCACCTCCTGCACGAACGGCACCTTCACGTACAGCCCGGGCTCGGTGATATTCCGCACCGGTTTGCCCAGCTGGACGACGATCGCGGTCTGGATCACATCGACCACGAAGAGGGGGGAGGCGCCGAGCACAAACAGGGCGACGATGACGGCCAGGAGTGTGAGGAGGAGGCCCTGCTTTGTCATGGTCGGCTCCCTCTCGGTCTGAGGGTGGGAAGCGGCTCAGGCCGTGCCTCGTCGATTTCCGGTTGCGGGGCCGGTTTCACCACGGGCGTGGAGGATGAGCGAGAGAGCCGGTCAAGCGGCAGATACGGGAGCACGCGCTCGCCGCCCTTGCCGTCGATGATGACCTTCTCCACGTTCGGGAGGATCTCTTCCAGTGTTTCGATGTAAATTCGCTTGCTGATCACGTCCTTCGCCAGGCTGTACTCTTTTAAGGTGGCAAGGAACCGGTTGGTCTCGCCTTGGGCACGATTGAGGCGCGCCTGTGCGAACCCTCTCGCCTGGTTGACTCGCTCCGCGGCTTCACCTTTGGCCCTGGGAATGATGTCGTTGCGGTACCCTTGCGCTTGGTTGATCAGTTTTTCACGGTCTTCTTTGGCGTTCGTGACGTCTTTGAAGGCGGCCGCCACCGCTTCCGGGGGGTCGACGTCTTGCAGTTGGATGGCGGCGATCTGCACGCCGGATTGGTATTGATCAAGGATCGCTTGCAACAAGACCATCGTGTCGGCTTGGATCACGGCTTTGCCGGTGGTCAAGGCTTCATCGATCTTGCTCTTGCCGACCACTTCCCGCATCGACGCTTCCGCCGCCTTCCCGATGGTTTCATGAATATCCGCGACGTTGAACAGGAAGTCGCGGGCTTCTTTGATCTTATATTGGACGATGAACTCGATTCCGAGGATGTTCATATCGCCGGTCAGCATGAGGGCTTCTTGGGGGACCATCTGCTGGCGCCCTTGTTGGGAGGTGCGGAAGCCGATTTCCAGACGGTGGAGCTTCTCGACCTTCGGCTGGAGGACGGATTCCACGAAGGGAATCTTGAAGTGCGGACCGGGATCCGCGGCGCGCACCGGCACCCCGAACCGTTTGACGACCCCTTCTTCGTCCGGGGCGACGATGAACACGCTCTGCCACACGAGGAGGATCAGGACGCCCGCAATGACGATATTCCACGCACCGCCTGAGGGCAACAGGTTCTTCAAGCCGCCGGACGGAAACAGATTCTTCAGCTGAGACTGGGCCTGCTTGAGGGCCTCCTCCAACGGGTCAGCCTTTTTGCTCCACGGATCTTTTGGGTCCCACACCATTTGAAATATGTATATTGTTATTTAGCTAGATGGCTGAATTGCAGAGGTACCTTAACAGAGATGGGATCTGGGTGACAAGCCCTAGATGGCCTTGGAAAGGAGAAAATAGGCGAGGCACGCCAAGCAGGCGGCGGCGGGAATGGTCACAAGCCAGGCCAGCACCATATCTCGTACGGTGGCCCAGTGGACCGAACTGGCCCCTCTCAGGAGTCCGATACCGATGATGGCAGAGCTGCTAACATGTGTGGTCGAGACAGGTAAACCCAACGTGCCTGAAAAGAGTACCAGCGACGATGTGGTGAGATTGGCCGATAAGCCTTCTGCATGATTCATCTTCGTCACTCTTTCAGCGAGTATCTCCGTGACGCGTCGCCCGCCCCAATAGCTGCCGATACCCATAGTGATCGCCACCCCTGCAAACGCAATGATGTGCCAGGATGGACTCGGCCATGTTGTCAGTGTGCTGCCAAGCAAGAGCATCGCCGCGATCTTCGGAGCATCGTTCGTGCCGCGCGCGAGCGATGCCAGTCCGCTGGACAACCAGTGAAGAGAGTCGAGACCGATGGTAGGGCCTGATAATCCCGCCCGGTCGCATTGTGATGGGACCGCGGCTACCGGTATGCCGCTGCCTCCGGTTTGAAACAAAGTGCGGGTACAACCCTGTACATCGACCGTCACGAGCGCTCGATGGCTCGGCATGATGCAGACACAGAGCCCCTCCCAGCGTTTGGTGATCATGGCCATGAGAGGATGAAGCAAGATAGAAAGGACGAATGAGAGAAAGGGGCTGACCAACAATGGGAGCACGATTTTCTTGGAGACCGCCGACCAGATCAGCCCATCAGCGCCAAAAGCCAGCAAACCTCCTCCAACCAGCGAACCGGTCAGCGCATGCGTCGTGGAGACCGGCAGTCCGGTCTTCGATGCAAAGAGCACCCAGAGGATCGCCCCACACAACACTGCTGGGGCTAACACTGAGGGAATAACGAGGTCCGGCTGGATGAAGCCGCTGCTGAAGGTCCTGACCATGGCCGAGGCAATAAAGGCTGAAGCCGCCGCCCCGACCATCGTCCAGAATGCTCCCCACGCAATGGCCGTCCTGTAGTTGGCGATACCGCTTCCGACAAGCGTTGCGATGGCCTTCGACACGTCATTTGTGCCGTTGGCAAAGGCCAGTAGCAGAATCAGGAGAAATGTGAAGACGGTAAGGTCCATCGGAAACCGATTACGACGTGGCTCCACTGCAAGACGAGCCGGAGCCTGCCGTGCATCCATAACAATGATTGCGAGTCACAATCTGTCGATGATGGAACTGCATCGGGTCGAACTCTCGGATATGTGATGGCGTGCCATGGTTGACCGGAAGGTCGAGCATCTGGTTGAAGTCGCAATCGTACAGTTTCCCGTCCCATCCAACCGATAGGGTGTAGCGACACATGACACCGGCGGCGGCAGCTGGATTGAACGCATTGGCGAGCCGCGTCATGTACTGGTCATAATTCCCGCTTTCCATGAGAAACTCCAGGAACCGGCTGATCGGCATATTGGTGATCGTGTAGAGCCGGTTGAATTCGATGCCATGCCGGGCGCGGAGTTCTTTCTTGAACTGGGCTTCAAGGGCCTCTTGTTTGGGGGGTAGAAACGCTCCCACGGGATTGTAGACAAGATTCAAGACAAGCTCGCTGTCCGGTCGTCCATAGCCGAAGCGGTTCAAGAGGCGGAGCGCTTCGATGGATTTCTCAAAGATGCCATCACCTCGCTGGGTGTCGGTCTGGCCAGCGCGATACGACGGTAGCGATGCGATGATTTCGACTCGCTGGCTGGCTAAGAATTCCGCAAGGTCCGCCTGTGAGGGAAGCAGCAATACGGACAGATTGCAGCGATCCACGACATGGCGGCCCAACTCCCGTGCCTGCTCGACCAACCAGCGAAAATTCGGGTTCAGCTCTGGCGCCCCACCGGTGATGTCGATCGTTGGAATATCGGTTTTGGCCAGAGCCGTGACGCATTGTTCGGCTGTTTCCCGTGACATGATCTCGATACGATCGGGGCCGGCATCTACATGGCAGTGACGACAAGTCTGATTGCAAAGCTTGCCGACATTGATCTGGAGGATCGCGAGGCCGGTGGCGTGGAGCGGAAACAGACCAGCTTGGGTGAGGGAAAGGTTGAACGGTGGGGACACGATCGATTGATCCAGGAGGCGAAGTTGTGCAGCTGATGAAGCGAGAGGGTTGCTCCGGCCAAGCAACGTGAGTGCCATCTAGCAACAGCCTCCATTTGGCGTACAGGTGGCGGCTTCGCCGCTGATACGGTCACCGGCTCGATTGAGGATAACAAAATGGGGCTTGTACCATTCGGCTTCCAAAACCGTCACGGTCTTGGAGCAGATCTCCAATGGCTCTCCTCGGCAATAGATATGATGATCATCGTCCTCAACTTCCACGAAAGGGCCAGCCAGCAAGGCATAGTGGCCTTGCCAGGTGCAGGGAGCGTTGGTTGGGAACACTGCTGTCCAACGAGGGTCATTGCTGTCGAGCCTGACAGGGTCGCTCGTCATGAGGAAATGGTCGGCAAACGGAGGAGAGCTTAGCAACAGTGCATCGTCTGGCTTGATCGCCTGCGGGATGCCACGTTCATAGATCCTGCCGCGCTCGTCCATGACGCGACTAAAGGGGCCTCGAAGGGTGGCGTATCGGACTGAGGAGGTCGTTGCTGCCGGTGGCAGCTTGTAGCCGGTCAGCGTCACCGAAAAGAAATGGATGCCGTCGATGATTCGCCAGGGTGAAGACTTCACGAGGTGAATACCGAAAAACCCAGCGTGTCCCATTCCGGTGATATAGTCGGCAAGTGTCAATGCGCCGGACAAACAATCTCCCCATTTCCGCGAGTCGTGGACAAGATATTGGGGAACAGTGTGGTCCGAGACAATATCGGAGATGGTGAATCGCCCTCCGGGCTTGGCCACACGAGACATCTCGCGAAACACCTTCTGCTTGTCCGGAGCGAGATTGATGACGCAATTCGAGATGATCAGGTCGATTGTGCCGTCCTCGACCGGCATGGCGTCGGCCAAGCCTTTTCGAAACTCGACGTTCGATGTGGGGTAGCCAAGATTCGTCGCGACAACCGACGCGTTTTTGCGAGCGATCTCCAGCATCGTATCCGTCATGTCGATGCCGATCACGCGTCCAGACGGACCGACCAGGCGCGAGGCTTCAAAGCAATCGATGCCGCCGCCCGACCCGATGTCTAAGACCGTCTCGCCCGCCAGCACGGTCTGGAGCCCGGCTGGCGTGCCACAGCCGTAGGAGATCCTGAGTACTTCCTCAGGAATGAAGGTCTTGAGCTGGCCCATGTCATAGCTCGTAGGGCAACACATCTGCTCGCCGGTACTGGCGGCTTTGGCATAACGGTCGCTGACTTTTTGGGTGATTTCATCAATGGGCATGGCCGGCCTCGCAGAAGTCTGACAAAGATATGGATGTTGCTCTATGTATCAACCTAGACATGCCGGGTCAATCCGGATCTTGGGAAGCAGTTAAGAATGCCGAGCTTATCCAGTTATTCGGGCGTTCACCGTCCATTGAACAATGTCGGTTTGTGGACAGAAATCTTACAGCCAGCTGAGGTACGCCGAGGAATGTTCGATGATTTTGTGAGGCGCAGGGAAAGGGAGCATGACTGGAGGCAACTCAGTCGAGGGTTTCGCATTGTGGAGGAGGGTCAGAAGACTTTCCGCGGGCAGCCTTCCTGGCTCACTGAAGCGATTCGATCCCGCAGCTATGCCAAATTCGACACATGATGATTGTCTTTCGGTCAAGGAATCGGCGAATCCAATCCTGTGGCCGATTTATGGAGGTTATTGAGGGTCGGTGGTGGGAACAAATCAAGAACTGAAGGGTGGATGTGCTCAGCGATTGCTGATCATCGCGAAGAGGACCTGTTCGACCCGGGCTCGGCGTTTGATATAGGCAGCCGATACGAGACGGGACATCGTATGGGTCTGACCGTGACACTGGTCATGTTCCTCAATCTGATAGTGATTTTCATCTGGCTCTTGCGATTGACTAGAGAGCTCCTGGTGCAGTTGCCACAGCTTAACCTGGAGTTCTTCGAACGAGTTTCCTTGGACTTCGTATTCCGGGTAGCCCTCCAAGTAGCCACGCCACCCGTTGTCGTCTTGCCAGAGGATGTATTTAGAGGAGCGCATCAAGGAAAGTATAGCTGGAGTTTTATGAGGCGCAAGTGAAGAGAAGAAATGGATTTCCTAGGATTCCGATCTGCGGAAAGTATTAAGAAAGCCAATGAGTTAAGCCTCCACTATTCTTTCCAATCTACAGATTTCTGGACGCACACTGCGCAATAATTATGTGGACATCTCAAAGCATCTTGGAATCGGCTGAGATTAGGAAGGTGAATCGGGGAGTGTTGGGTAGCATCTGAACGTCGGTTTTCAATTTTGAGATAGATTCTAATCAAAAACACCACGGCTCGTTCTCCTCGGTTGGTTCCACTCAGATACATCTCAATTGCATAGTAACGAGCCATGGTGGAAGATAGTCAATCGATGGCTCATAAGCTGGCTATCTTTGGAATCAGTGGTCGAACCGGACGTGAACTCGCCAAGGCCGCCAGCTTAAAAGGCTGGGAGGTTCGTGGTTTCGTGCGGCCGACGAGTAAGGTCCAAGCTGGTGCCGTCAATGGTCGGATTGTGCGAGGCAACTTTGAAGACGTCGATCGGGTCATTGAGACGATTGCCGATAGTGAGGCGGTCTGTTGCATGATTGGACCACGACCACCCTATACAGATGTTTTCTGTGCGACTGCGACGGCTGCGATCATTGCGGCGATGAAGCAAACGACTTGTAAGCGGCTAGTCTGTCAAACAGGTGCGATGATCGGACCTGCGCCCAACCGATCGCGTCCCATGGAATGGATGGCTCGGGTATTTGCGAAGTGGCAACCGCAGTCCGCTGAAGACCGCGAAGAGCAAGAACGCTTCGTTAAGTCGAGTCTGCTGGAGTGGACCATCGTAAAACCGCCGCGATTGACCGATGCGCCGCCGCAAGGTCGAGTTCAGGCCAATTCCTCGCTTCGAGTCGGGTTGCTGTCCACGATCAGTCGCGCGGATTTGGCGGCGTTCATAGTCGACGAGGTACAAACCGGTCGTTTTGTGCGACAGCGAATCTTTGTGAAGGGATGACGCCTTACATGACAGGATAAAAAGGAGGCGTTCCCTGACAACTCACCCACTGGTAGACAGTCCCATACCACATAACAACGACTCCTCATCCGTTGCTTTTCCCATGCTCCGGTCGATCTGTGGCAGGTGGAACGAGTTCCGACGTTGACTAGAACTGATTCCAGAGCATTTGGTTGGTTACTTCGTGGTGAAAGAGCACCTCTGAAACCTTTACCCGCGTGCCGAGCTCTTTAGGGGAACGGTCGGCCGCCGATTGCTTGAAGCTCGCATACTTTTGCGCGCTGTCCTCCCCGAGGATCTCGGCGACAAACTTCGACGCGCTAAACAGCCCAATCGCGTCATTGATATTACTCGGAATGAATCGCACTCGGTCGCGCGTCGTCTCGTTGCTTTCCAGACGTTCCCCCTCAAAACCGGTCTTGAGCATCGTGTACAACACAAGGTAGGGGTTGGCATCGGGAGCGACCGAACGCAGTTCGATGCGCGCTGTCTTTTCGTTGGCCATCGGTATGCGGATCATAGCACCGCGGTCGATCGCCGAAACCTTGATCTGGTTCGGTGCTTCAAAATGCGGATCTAGACGGCGATACGCATTAACCGACGAGTTAAAGACGAGACAAATCTCGGAGGCATGATTCAGGAGTTTGAGAAGGAAGTCCCACGCCACCTCGGAAAGGCCGTCTTTCCCCTTTGCATCGTAGAAGATGTTCTTCCCATTCTTGCTCAACGAGAAGTTGGTGTGCATGCCGGAGCCGTTGATCCCCACGAACGGCTTGGGAAGGAACGTGGCCGTGTGCCCCATGGATCGAGCCACTTGGCGACAGATCAGTTTGTACAGCTGCACATTGTCCGCTGCACGAACCACATCCGCATAGGAAAAGTTCATCTCGAACTGCGAGGGCGCAACCTCAGGATGATCTTTTTCATTCTTGAAGCCCAGTGCGCGCTGTGCCTCGGCCGACTTGTCGATGAACTGGCGAAGGGTATCTAGGGGGAGCGAGTGATAGTACCCGCCCGTTGAGATGAGTCTAAACCCGTCCTCGCCGAAGCGTTGTTCGGCGTTCTGCCCCTCCACAAGAAAGCCTTCGATCTCGCTAGCCGCATAGGCGGTCAGCCCGTGTTCTTTCTTGAGCTTCTTCGTATAGGTCTTCAGCATGCTGCGGAAGTCGCTATAATAGGGTGTGCGATCACTGTTGAGAACCGACGCAAAGAAGGTCACTTTCCCTGCTCCGATCACGTCGGCCGGGAAATAGCGGATGGAGGACCAGTCAACTTCAAGCCGCAGATCCGACTCATGTTGCGGGGTAAACCCGCGAATGGACGATCCGTCAAAGGTAAGATTTCCCAGTGACTCCAGTAGGAACTTCTTGTCGTAGTCGAGCATGTGAAGGCGGCCTTCAATATCGGAGAAGCACAGCGTCACGGCCTTGATGTGCGCTTCCTTCCTAAGCCACGCGGTATATTCCTGTTCCAGCTCTTTAGCCCCGGCCGTCGCAGCGCGCTGTGACGCCTTGAGATTCATTTCTTCAAGTTCGTCGTACGGGAGCTCGAGGAAACTCTTCAGGTCATCGGATTTGAGCCTAGCCATGGTCCTCCTTCAATCAATACGCTCTTTCTGAATTTCGGGAAATAAACCAACGCCAGAACCCATTACGTGTCGGGTGTCGGTCCAGCTTGCTTGCTCCGGTACTCACTCCGTCTTAATCCTTACTCCTCATAATTCTCGACAATTTCTACCGACGGATTTCTGCGTCGTCCGGGTCAAATCCGACCTCACGGAGGGCACGGCGCTGGCGCAAGAAGTCCCAGCACTGATCGAGTGCGATCTGGACTTGTGAGAGCCGCTTCCGATCGGCTTTGGAGTGTGCCCGTTTCTCGTGCAATCGATGTTCCTCTTCGACGAGGCGTTGAATATAATTAAAGACCGGCTGATCCTCGACTAGATTTTGCACCAGGTATCCCCCAGTGAGAAGGTGATCGGAACGGTCACGCTTTAATGTTACGCCCAACCGAAACTGCGATCAACCGGCGCTCAGGCCGACGTGTATTTTGAGGCGCGTGGCCGGCCTGCGTTCGCCTGTGAGATTTCCTCAAAAGCACGCTGAAGGTTTCCGGACTAACCTTGTGAGTTGATGAGAGAGTTGACTCGCATGAGCTGGAGAGCTAGAAGTTTGCTGGCCACAAGCCGCTTGGACCTCCCAAACAGACAAAGTGACGGAGATTCTCTGCAGACGGAGGACACCACTGTGAAGAATTGTGCATCCGATGCGTCTGAACTTCCGAGAGCTGTTACACGAACATCTCGCAGGTATATGCC
The DNA here is from genome assembly GCA_029881435.1 of Nitrospira sp. GTDB lineage: Bacteria > Nitrospirota > Nitrospiria > Nitrospirales > Nitrospiraceae > Nitrospira_D. The sequence continues at coordinate 14,999 of JAOUMR010000048.1, read as the reverse complement.
TTTCATCGCACTCGGAATGGCGCTCCTCTGTATGCTCTCGGCTTGTGAGGCCGAGGCCCCCGCCCAGTCAGTGGCCACTTCATCGCGAACAGCTCGTATCATGCCGTTGGGCGACTCAATTACGGAGTCATCTAAGGGTAGGTCGAGCTACCGGTATTATCTGTGGAAACTCGCCCTTGCTCGTGGGTATCGGATCGACCTCGTCGGCTCCCAACATGGAGTAGCGAGGGGGGCGCCGCTTCATTCAGACTTTGATATGGACCACGAGGGGCACTCGGGATGGAGAGCGGATGAGATCTTGGCACAGATCGCAACATGGAGCACCCAGACACGTCCTGATTTCGTCCTGATTCATCTCGGGCACAATGATCTCTGTCAGGGACAAAGCGTTCAGAGCACGGTCGATGAACTGGGCGCCATTATCGATACCTTACGGGGAGCCAATGCTCGCGTCGTGATTTTTTTGGCACAGGTGATCGCGTCCGCTGCACCTTGTCACTCACAGATTCCTGTGCTCAATGCGCAGCTACTGCCCCTTGCCGAGGCAAAGAGACTTCCCCTTTCACCTGTCGTGATCGTCGACCAACACTCGAACTTCGATCCAAATGCCATGACCCATGACAGGGTCCATCCCAACGCAGCGGGTGAATCTCAGATGGCGGATCGGTGGATGGCCTCGTTGAGTCCATTTCTTGATGGTTTCTTTGGTAATCCACTGCCTTCCAGCGGTGGTTGATGCGCTCAGAATCCGCTGTTGCATAGGACAACGGATCGTCCTCGCTGCTTGCTGATCATTTCCAATCTGCATCGCTCTCACACGACCGCTCGACGCGTCAGACGGAAGCCGGTTGCGAAGTCTTACGTTGACGGTTCGGATGATGGGGCTGTCACATTGGCATGAAAAAGTCGACAAGAACGATTTTCATCGCTACATTTCCAGAGAGACCTTCAAAACATTTCGATGTACGACTTCAAGCTGTAGCAGGAGGAGGTAAACGATGATGACAACTCACACGTCTACGGATGAACAGTTGAAGGACCGGGCGATTCGGCAAGCTTTGGTGGGCGACATCGCGGGGGCGCGAGAAACTATCAGCGGAGTGGTCGATAGACGGTACCTCAGAGATGCCTGGCAAATGATGCTCTTTATCGAATCTGAGCGAGGAAACGTGCAGTCCGTCAAGGACACGATTGTCTCATGCCCGGATCAGTCGCTTTTGGCCAGTCACTTCTATCTTGAGCTGCCGCAAGTCTTCGTCAAGGCCGGGGATCGGTCCGGGGCCATCGAAATTGCCAAGGCTATGGGCAACGCCGGAGTCTTACCCCTCATCGGCATCGCCGCCCATCTGGCGCAGGACGGAGATATTGCGGGGGTGCGAGAAGCGCTCTCTCATATCGATGAAGATTTGCGAACGATGATCCTACGCAAAGTGAGCGACTATCAGCCGAAGGCCGAGCGACTCGACGCACAGGGCATGAGGGCGGACCAGGCGTCTCGTTCAGATTCACTGGCTGCCTGACCAGTTTTACAACGAAGCCCTCCAGTTCCAATCGCTACTGATGCCCGCCCGCTCACTACCTCGCCTGAGGGCGTTACAAAGCTGTCAATTGCCGTGTATTGCGTGGGCGCGGATCGCTCTCTCGGTTTGCTCGACTTGCCCGTCGGCAGTCGTCTATACTTCGTTCACGTTGACCAGTACCACCACTTCATCATTCTGATTTACCTCCCCGTGGATTCTCTGACTCGACAGCTCAGCGAACGATTCGGGTTTGCGGCGTTTCGTCCCGGCCAGGAGGACGTCATTCGCGCCGTGTTGGCGGGGCGCGATGCCATGGCGGTCATGCCGACGGGGCAGGGGAAATCGCTCTGCTATCAATTACCGGCGACTCTTCTACCTGGTCTGACGCTGGTGATTTCTCCCCTCATCGCCTTGATGCAGGACCAAGTATCGGCCATGAAGCAGCGGAAGCTTGCAGCGGTGGCATTTCACTCCGGTCTCACTGGGCTGGAAAAGAACCGGGTGATGCAGGATCTCCATCATCGGCGAGTGCAGCTCCTCTATCTGGCGCCGGAACGGATGCAGCACGAGGGATTTCTTCAGCTTTTACGTTCTCTCTGGGTGTCGCTGCTGGTTGTGGACGAAGCGCACTGTATTTCCCAATGGGGGCATGATTTCAGGCCGGATTATCTCAAGATCGACCGCTTGCGTCAGGAACTTACGAATCCACCTTGTTTGGCGCTGACGGCCACGGCCACCGCTCGTGTGCAAACGGATCTGTGCCAGCGGCTATCACTTCGCGATCCCTTTCGACTCGTCGCAGGGTTTCGTCGGGCCAACCTAGCCCTCTCCGTTCACCTCTCTCAGTCTCGCCAAGACAAGTTGTTGGTGCTGGGACGCTTGGTTCGCGAGACGGAAAAGGGGACGATCCTCGTCTATTGCGCCACTCGCCGAGCCGTGGAGGAGGTGGCTGCATGGCTGGGACAGTCTCACCCCTCGGTCGGCTATTACCATGCCGGTCTTTCAGATGAAGAACGACGGATGGTCCATGAGGAGTTTCGCCGAGGAACGGTGCGAATCCTGGCCGCGACGAATGCCTTCGGCATGGGCATCGACAAGTCGGACGTTCGTTTGGTCGTCCATTTCGACATTCCTGGAAGTCTGGAAGCCTACTACCAGGAGGTGGGGCGCGCTGGTCGCGATGGACGACCCGCTGCCTGCGCGTTGCTGTTCCATGAACGTGATGTGGCCACGCAGGAATACTTTATCGAGCAGGCATCAAAAGACCCAGAGGGCACTGATCGGGCAAGGAGAATGAAGACGCTGCTTCAAGAAATCTTGGCGTATGTCTCAACGTCGACCTGTCGGCAGCTCGCGATTCTTGAGTACTTCAGCGACGACGCCGAGCGGGCGTTGGGCCCTTGTGGCCTGTGCGATCGCTGTGTCGCACCGGTCCGACAGCCGAGCCGGACGGTCTCTCAGGAGATGGTCGGTTCCGCACGAGAAGTTTTGGACACGGTCTCCTGGTGTATGGGACGGTTCGGCCTGAATCGAGTCGTCGAGATCCTTCGTGGAAGCCGCTCGAAAGCGCTGCTGGCCTGTGGCGCAGAGGATTGCCCGACCTACGGAATCGGTCGTATGCAGACGAAACCAGCTGTCACTGCGCGGGTGAAGGCCCTTATCGACGCAGGGTATCTTCAGGTCGAAGGCACGGAGTATCCCACGCTCAATGTGACGCGCCGGGGACGAGAGGTGCTGCAAGGGATCAGCGCCGTGACGTTGGGACAGGCAGAGGACCAACAGCCCCGTGAATCAGTGCAGAAGCTATGTCACTCGTACATTGCCTTGACGGGCACCCTTCAGCCATCGCCGCCGGATCCGCAACTGGTTGAACGGCTCAGGCAACTCCGTTCTGAACTGGCCGAGGAAGAGGGGGTGGCACCGTTCCTCATTTTTCATGATAAAACGTTGAAGGCTATTGCCGGATACAAGCCAGAAACGACGGCGGCCCTGTTGGAGATTCCAGGGATCGGCGACATGAAAGCCGAACGCTATGGACGCCGGGTGTTGGCTGTGGTCAATGGCGAGCGATAGCCATCGGCTTTCAGTCGTTGACTCTCAGCTTCGCGGGAGAGAATCCTCTACGACGTCCCGAAAGACTAGGTCGTTCCCCGACTACGCTGCCACTGCCGGTAGAATCGCTGTTTTTGCAAGATGTGTCGTGCGCCGTCTGGCTCTCCGAGTGTGCTGAATCATCCGATGGTGATGAATCAAGGGATCTTCGATGTTGCCGCATGTCACACACCGTAGTCCGCGCATCCACATCGGCATATAACTTTCTCGCATATCCAATAAATGATCCGTGACCATTAACCCGCTGCATCTCGCGCATTTCATGGGAGTCCCTCCTTGGTACATGGCCGAGCGTTCTTGCTCGTCCTCATGATGTACCATTCTCCAGAAGCAATGATGATGCCACAGGAAGGGGCTGCGCTGATGCGTGAGTGTATGTGCTTGTCAGAGTTGAGACTGGAGCAAACTCCCCGCGTATTATCCGTCATTCACGCTGGAAATGTTTCCACTGCGGATCGTATCTCAAGTGATACGCCCAGGGAGACGAAATGATACAGATCTACGTACTGAGACCCACAACTGCATGATAGGGAGTGAAGAACCCCCAACATGTCATTGACGGAATCACTCCAGGCCAGGATAATGAACCCAATCGTGGCATGGAGGGACTCTTCATTGTGAACGGCGAGCACGCAGCTGACCATCAATGACACTTGCCCAACTTGCCAAGGTGCTCCTGGTTCAGGCCTGCGAACAACATGATCCGGACCACAAGTTTATTTTGCGGTACGAGCGGGAGTTTCTCCCCCATCAAGAGTCCGATCCTAAAGGTGACACGGCCACGGAAGATCCTGCCCGCGCTGGGGAGGCTTCAGTCATTGAGCGGGCTGAACACATCTCCGATCGGCTGACGCAGAAGCATCCTGCGCTTACTTCGGCTTTCGCCGTTCTGCGAATCAAGATGCCGATCACCTTGCTTATCGGCTGTGCCTTGATGGGGGGATTCCTCGCTGATCCGATAGGCCCCGCGGGCCAGATTAACCTCCTAAACTTTCCTCTCCTCACACTCCTCATCTGGAATGTGGTCGCCTATATCGGTGTGCTCTACAACATGATCGTACCTCGACCATCACGAGATCGGTCCCAGCCAGGCCTGCCTGGACTGGTGCAATGGCTCTTGGGACTCAGCGTGAAGGGACGGCTCAGCCGACTTCGGTCTGATCGTGCACAGAGTTCCGACGAACAGCAATGGATTGCAGCATCCCTTGCGACGTATGCCGCATGCCTGCTCCACAGCGGCCGTGAATTGTTGATCACCCATGCCCGCAGCCTGCTCCACGTGGCTGCGGCAGCGCTGGCAATCGGCGTGATCGCGGGACTCTACCTGCGTGGTTTCAGTTTTCTGTACAAGGCGGGATGGGACAGCACGTTCATGGAGGCCGAGGGAGTCCACGCCTTTCTCTCCATCCTCTTCGCGCCGGCGAGTTGGCTCTTGGGGACCCCGATGCCCAGCGTGAAAGCCATCGCTGACCTGCAAGGCACAGCCAGGTCCAATGCGGCGATCTGGATTCATTTTTGGGCGATGACGACGGTGCTGTTCATTATCCTGCCGCGAACTCTGCTGGCCGCGGCTGCCTGGACGCGTAAGGCTCGTCTCGCCGCCGATGTGCACCTGCCAGGTAATGAGCCGTATTTCCGGCGCCTGCTGAACCCCTGCCGCGGAAAGGGGCTGCTCGTGGAGGTGTTTGCCTATAGCCATCGTGTGAAGGAAGCCGACGACCGGTTCCTGGTATTTCTCAGCGACGCATTCGGCGTTCTGGCGCACATTCACATGGGAAACTCAGTCCAGTACGGCGAACCCCCTCCACACTTTCCGGTCGACCCCGATCGAGCTCTGTGCGCTGTCGCGTTGTTCAACGTGGCCCAGGCTCCGGAGGAAACACACAGCGAATTTTTGGAGGCGCTGAAAGCCACGATCCGAGGCAGAGGTCGACCGAACATGCTGCTGGTCCTATTGGATTGCGAGGCCTATGCGCAGATCGACCATGAGACGCGGCTGAGGGAGCGGTGCCAGGCTTGGATGACGCTGGCGAAAGAGTGCGGACTCCAGGCCTTAAAATACCGAGACCCTTCCGGACCGCCAGATGGGGAACTGCAAGCCTTGCCCGACTGTTTGTGGCCCAGTGATTTTCGAGGAGCACGATGAGTGTCGAGAAATCACAGATCGCCCTCTCCTTGATTTCCCATACGAATATCGGAAAGACCACTCTGGCCAGGACGCTGCTCCGGAAGGATATCGGCCTCGTCGCCGATCGAGCCCATGTCACCCTCGAGAATCAAAAATACACCGTGCTGGAAACGGAGGCGGGGGAGTCGTTGCAGCTATGGGACACGCCCGGCTTTCCCAACTGCCAAAAGATCCTCTCGCGGTTACAGGGGGCCAAGAATCCGATCGTTCGGATTGTGACGGAGGTGTGGGATCGCTTTCGTGATCGCCCGTCCTGGTGTGCCCAGCAGGCGGTGTTGAATGTCCAGCAAGAAGCGGACGTCGTACTCTATCTGGTGAATGCAGCTGAAGAACCGAGCATGGCCGGGTATATTGCGCCGGAGCTGCAGTTGCTCGAATGGATCGGCAAGCCCGTCATCGTCCTGCTGAACCAAACTGGCCCGCCCAAGGACCGTGACGATCGGGAACGATTGGAACAACCCTGGAAAGACTACTTCGCCCGGTATGGCTTCGTCAGGGACGTGCACAGTCTCGATGCGTTCAGCCGCTGTTGGGTCCAGGAAGGCATTCTGTTCGAGCTCATTCAATCGCTGCTCCCTTCGGACGACCGTCAACGTATGAAGCGATTATGTGCTGTGTGGGAGAAGGCGAATCTGACCGTGTTCCACGCGGCAATGGAGCAATGGGCTGTGCTGGTGTCGCGCGCTGCGAGCTCTCGAGTGCTGACCAAGGGTGACGGCTTGTCGATGGAGGTGCAGAAACAACAGGCCGTCGATAGCCTCTTGAAAGACTTGGTGAACGAGGTTGGGGCGACGACAAAAGCAGTTATTGCTCTACATGGCTTGGAAGGGGATGCGATCGGCGTGATCCAGGCCAGAATGGAACATGTCGAAGTGCTACGCGGCGGGCAGCGTTGGGGCGAAGCGACTCTTAGCGGGACGGCGATTGGGGGAATCGGTGGAGCCTTGACCAGCGGGGCCTATGCCGGGCTCCATTTGGATGCAGCGACGGGTGGTGTCAGCATGGGTCTGTTCACGGTCGCTGGGGCCGTGGTCGGAGGCGTCCTCGGCTTTCTCGGAGGAGAAGCCTGGGCGGAGCGGCAGGCAGGCCATCAGCAGACCCCGGTCATGTGGTCGGATGACTATCTGGATCTGCTGGTCCAAGACGTCATCATTCGGTATCTGGCTGTTGCGCATTTCGGCCGAGGCCAGGGGCAGTACGTGGCGGATCCTGAAGACCCCAGGTTCTGGATCGACAAGGTGAAAACTTTGGTCTCAGGGCAGCGCGCCACCCTGCATGAACAGTGGACACGTTTGCGGGAGCAAGACCTCATGCCCCGAGCAGATGAGAAACCGAAACAACTCACGGCGTTGTTGACATCTATCACGCTCGAACTGCTCTGGAGCACATATCCAGCTTCCAAACGATTTCTGGACCGCCTGTGATGAGACCGGTGGTCCGCCCATCTGACGCTCGCTCTCGGTTGACAGGCCTCTGAGCCTCACGCGAGAATTAAACTCTATGGCATCGAAAGAGATCCAGATGGTAGGCCAGCCAGCTGCGGCTGAGCAGCAAGAAGACGACGAACCCACATTTCCGCGATACGAGGGGGCGGCCTTCTTGTCGTATGGATTCAGACCGTTCTTCCTTGGTGCGGCATTGTTCGCAGGCCTGGCCATCTTCGCCTGGGTCGCCTTGTTCGCGGGCAAGGTGTCAGTGGACTTTCTCTATCCCCCACGTGAGTGGCATGTCCATGAGATGCTGTTCGGGTATCTGCCCGCCTTGATTGCAGGGTTCTTGTTAACAGCCCTGCCTAATTGGACGGATCGGATGCCGTTGAGGGGGGCACCGCTTCTCCTGTTCTTCCTGCTATGGCTCGGAGGGCGGCTGCTCATGGCATTCCCATGGGGAGGTGCGACGACAGCCTCCGTCATTGATGGGGCCTTTTTGGCAATCTTGGCTGTCTATGTCTGGCGGGAGATTGTTGCAGCCGGAACTTGGGATCGAACACCGATCGGAGTGTTGGTCAGCTTGTATGCCTGCGCCAATATTCTATTTCATGTCAATGCCTTGCGTGGTTCGCCGACGGACTCCCCTGAACGCCTCGCGTTATCGGTCATGACGCTGATGCTGACCATTATCGGTGGACGACTTGCGCCCACATTTACCCGAGAGTACCTGGCGGATCGGAACATCTCTCCTTTGCCGGTCGTATTTTCTCGAGTCGATGGTGTGGCGATTGTGTTGGTATTGCTAGGGGTGGTGGCGTGGAATCTCCAGCCGGAGAGTCTGGGGGCTGGATGCCTGGTGATTGTGGCCGGGGTGGCGAGTCTGGCGCGTCTGCTCCGTTGGGGAGGGTGGCGGACCTGGCACAAACCCTTAGTGCTGATTTTGCACATCGGCTACGGATGGGTGGGATTGTTTTTAGTAGCCCTGGGCATGTCGATTCTAGGGGTCGGGTTTACCCCTGAAAATGCGATTCATCTCCTCACTACAGGGGCGATGGGTACGATGACGTTGGCGGTGATGACTCGTGCGAGCCTGGGCCACACCGGACGACCACGACATGCAGATCGGCTGACCATGACAATTTATCTTCTGGTCAATATTGGGGCATTGCTTCGCATCTTTTCCGAGAATCCCGTGACTCCTACGGCGTTTACTCATGCGATGCTTGGTTTGTCGGCCCTCGGGTGGAGTGGGGCATATCTGCTCTTTGCGTTCCACTATGGGCCATACCTTGTCGGCCCGAGCCTCGACGAGTAGAAACTCGCAGGGATAAACAATTGGCGCCTGATTGATCTGTGCGGTATGATGACTATCTAGAGAGATAGCTGGTTTGGCCGTTTTCAACAATCTGAACAAAGGGGGCGACCGGTTTCGACGGGGGTACTGAGGTCACTGTCGCATGTCGAGCTCTCGGGAACTCGTAAAAGTCCGAGAAAACGCAACTGCCAATCAAGAACTGGCACTCGCAGCCTAATTTAGGCTGAGACGTCGTTCCACCTGAGGCCCGCGGGGGTGGAATGGCGTGATGCAGCGGGCTGGTCCAAAGTCGGTGCTCAGCGGCTGCGGACGAGAACTTTCTGGGCTAGTGGCTGTTCTAAGCCTGCCGACGGGCGTGGATGGCTGCGAAACTTAAATTGTCGGCTACACATGTAGACACAGTGCACTGACGATCTTCGGACAGGGGTTCAACTCCCCTCGCCTCCACCACCAGCGTTGATCACGCTGGTTCCGGTCAACAGTCGACCAAATGTCCCGGTTGCCGTGAAGCGGTAACCGGGCCTGTGGTCCTCCTCAATGGGTTCACAGAGGATGTTTCCATCCAGCAACGTCCTCAGCATCTGACGAGCCAAAGGCACGTGCCGCCCCAGTAACGCAGGGTGATTGCCCAAGGCGCCTCGTAGTTGTTTGGTAATCTGTCGTTCATTCAAAGAGAGGGTCGTGGTCAGGGCTTGAAGCTGCGCGAGTTCGGCGACAAGACTCTCCTTTCGCGCTTCTTCCCGATGAAGGGACTGGACGACGGTGGGTGTCCCGTGACCGCTTGCGATCAGCTCCACAAGGTGTTGGAGGCGCGTCTCGAGGAGAGACAGTTCCCGAGTGACGGCCGAATGCCGGTCCGGAGAGTGAGCCTGCCGTGTCCGCAACTTTTCCAATGCTCGTGTGATTGACGCTGAAAGGACTCGTCCGTCGATGGCCTCATTCATAGCACTCAGGACCGCCGAATCAAGAAGGTTTTGCTTAATGGAGACTGCATTCCTACAGATCGACGTTCCACGCTTGTGAAAGTAGGAACATCGGTAGACCGTCTGCCCGGACCGCCCATCACGGCCTTTACTGATCGCCACAATGGAGCCTCCGCACCGGCCACATTTGGCAATACTACTCAGGAGATACGCGCTGCGCTGGTTCTCACCGGTCGGGCGCGACACAAACCTTCCCTGGCCCTCACGCTTATACGCCGCGGCGTTTCGCTGTCGCAGCGCTTCAACCTGTGCCCACAAGGCATCGGAGACAATGCGTAGTTCTGGAGCCTCGAGGCGAAGCCAGTCGGACTTCGGCCGCTTGCGCTGTTTCTTGGTGCCGTCTCGCTGAATAGTCTGTGTTCGATTCCACCACACGATGCCCCGGTAGAGATCTCGCCGAAGGATCTCCCGGATGGCCGTCGGACACCAACCGAGAGGCCCACCCATCGGTGGAGGGACCAGTGCTTCATTGAGGGTCTTCGCAATCGCAGCCAGGCCACAACCTGCCGCATAGTGTTCGAAAATCTGCGCCACGATCCGGGATTGCTCCGGATTAATCTTCCTCACGACATGCTGACGCCTGAGTGTCCCGTCCGAATTCCGATCGGTGCCGTACACCGGGTGATTATCGTATCCATAAATTTTGTTGCCGGTCACGTAGAGACTCTTGGCTTTACGCATCATTGCGTCATGGGTCCGTTGGCTTGCTTTCTCGCGTTCAAACTCTGACGCAAAATTGGTCAGAGCGAGCAGCATCTTGTCCGTGGCACTGTCGAGCGTACGTTCCTGGTTCGTGAGATAAAAGAAAACCCGAACGCCGGCATCGACAATCTGTTTGAAGGCATACCCGACTTGGATGGCCTCACGACCCAGACGCGATTCTTCCGACATCACAAGGACCTGGAACGGAGGGCGAGGTTTCAGCGCATTCATCAGTCGTAGAAATCCGGGGCGTTTCACGAACTCGGCGCCACTGACCCCGTCATCCATGTAAATGTGTTCGTCGGAAACCGTCCAGCCCTTCGACTCGGCATATGCTTTTGCATTCTCAATCTGTCGCGTAACGGAGCGAGCTTCCGCTGCCACGCCCGTTTGTTCGGTAGATTTTCTCGCGTATATCGCAGCACGCATATTAAGCTCCTTTGCCCTCTTGGGAGACTGAAGGATGCCGTTGAATATCGGACGATGTCAAGCGCGGCGCGATACAAATGGCATGGGTCGACTGGTATTCCGCCACGAGGATCTCGGCCAATATATCTACCACTGCATCAAAGACATGTGGCGGCCACGTATCCGAGGTATGGCCTTGGTGGCGGGACTCCTGCCGCTTAGCGGCATCGCGAGTACGTGATGAAGGAGTCAGCTTAGAGAGCATGATCACTCATGGACTAAATCTTCGAACTGCGCGACGCGATCAATAAATCCCAATTAGCATCTCAGAGATTCCCTTCTCATCGGTGCCGGGAAAACAAGGACCGGGGTGTCCAATTCTTTCGCCAATAGCTTGGGCTTTCGAGACGCACTTATGAGAGGGTCCAGAATTTAAGACCATACCGAAAAGGTAGGGGAGGTCGGCGTACCGAGGAGTCACCCATCTGGGTGCACAGAAAGGTGAGAGTCGGGCGGGCTTCTACTGAGGCGTCGCTGCCCTGCGTTGAGGGAGGCACTTCGGCAGCCACGCATCTGAGGCACCGCGTCCGGAGACGCCGTGCCACGTGGAATCAGGCACCGTCGTGTCGCGCAACGCGGCCCGACCGTGCGGATGCGTTTGCGATGACGGAGACTTTCCTTGAGTCAACCATTGGGCCAGCAGTGATCGCCACACCCCGTACGGGAATGCTCAGACAGCGTGGGCGCGTGGTTACGAGGCTTGTTTCATGCTCTCGATCCCACGGAGAATGAGGACGCGCATGAGGATCTGATAGGGAATGTCTTGGTGTGCCGCCAGGGCCTTCAGTTCTTGGAGGGTGCGCTCGTTGATGGCCACATTGACATACGCGCGGTGTTCGAGTACGTTTTAAATGAGTACACAAGCAGGAGAGGAAGTTATGCCTCGAATCGCTGTCGACGATAACAAACGGATGAATCTCCGGGTGCGGCCGGAGCAGAAGGCCACGCTCGTCCGGGCGGCGGCATTGAGAAATACGGACCTAACAGATTTCGTGCTGCAACCGGCCTTGCGCGAAGCCAAGAGGGTGATCGAAGAGGCCGAGCGCATCACGTTATCTGGGCGGGACAGCCTCATGGTGCTGAAGCTACTCGAAAAGCCGCCTGCACCGAACGCCCGGCTACGGAAGGCTCTCGCATCCTTACCGAAAGCGAAATGAGCGTCCCGGCTTGGTACGACGAGCCGATCGCGAAACACCATGACCGCAAGGCGTTTGACTGCGGCGATACCGCGATGAATGAGTTCCTGCATCGGTACGCCCGCCAAAGTCACGACGCCGGCGGCTCGAAAACCTTCCTCGCGATTGACAATGCCGACAACACGACGGTCCTGGGCTTCTATAGCCTCGCGCCCGGCGCGCTTGCGTACGCGGACACGCCGGAGATGGTACGGCGCGGCCTCGCGCGTCACGATGTTCCGGGCTTTCGGCTCGCACGTATCGCGACACATGTGCGTGTGCAGGGGAAGGGCCTAGGCGGCCAACTACTAGCTGCGGCAGGCCGTCGCTGCCTGCGTGCCGCGGCCGACGTGGGCGGCGTGATCCTCATCATCGATGCGAAGAACGAACGCGCCGCCGACTGGTACGTCGCCTACGGCGCTGTGCCGTTAGCGAATACGCCGCGCACGCTCGTCATGTCCCTCGCGACGTTTGCAACCGCATAACGCATGTCAGCACGATGACGTGACGAGGAGTTCATCTCGGCCATCTCATACATCTGACCGAATTCGTCTCGGTTTGAATGAAAAGCTCCTAAGATCAAGATGCACGGTCGCCCGTTAAGGGGTGTGGCCACGCCCGTGGCAACCGTGCCACCGCGGACGATGTCACGCGTGCAGACGTGCGTCGCCACAGATTCAGAAGATGTGCTGCACCTCCGCGTGGGTGAGGGGCGCGACAGGATGGTGAAAAGAGGTTGGTGCGCGAGTTGGTGTCTGAGTCCACTCATGGTCGAGATGGCTCTTCAGGGAGAATCGAGGAGAAGAGGTGCGAGTCTACCGCCTTCATGACGGGAATCCGGATATCGAGGCGCGCCTCGTGTTCAAGGGTCATGATGGGAGCATGGGGGCGACCTCCTGTGTACGGGAACGAATGGATTGACTCCCGCACCAGTCCGAAGTAGACTAATCTTAGTCCATATGGGGGGTATATGAAAATTGCCACCAAAACGGTGAATGTCCATGAGGCCAAGACCCATTTTTCCAAACTCCTTGCCGCCGTTGCAAAGGGGCAGCGCATTACGATTTGTAAAGATGGAATGCCGGTGGCCGAGCTGGGGCCGCTCGAGGCCAAGCTGCCACGTCGCCGCTCAGGGCTTTTGAAAGGACGCGTGACCATCTCTGACGATTTTGATGCGCCGTTACCACCGGACGTGATGGCTACGTTCGAGGGCGGGCCATGAATTTGTTGTTAGATACGCACGTGTTTTTGTGGTTTGTGATTCAGTCTCCACGACTCTCGAAATCCATCTATCACCAGATCGAGACCACGCCCGTGGTCTATATCAGTGCCGCGTCCCTGTGGGAAATCGTCATTAAGATCCAGCTCAACAAGCTCGCCGCGGATCCCAACGAACTCTCGGCGAAGATCGCGGACAGTGGGTTTCAGGAATTACCGGTGTCCGTGCTCCACACCCTGGCGCTTGAACGGTTGCCGCTGCATCATCGTGACCCCTTTGACCGTATCTTGGTGGCACAAGCCCAGGTTGAACACCTGCGCATGCTCACTTGTGATGCGAGTTTGAAGCTCTATGGTCCAGTGTGTCAGATGCTTCCGTAGACCAACCGAGTGTACATCTCGTCCAGGTCTGATCGAACGGATCACCGTGGATCCGCTCCATCGCGTCACATGTTCGAGGCAAGATCTGTGGCTGCGTCCGGATGGTCGGGGACTGAGTACCGGTTCTTGTATGTCTCACTCGTGGGGTAGCGGTTCGTCATCCTGCACGCGATCCGGAAGAAACGGCAGAATCTGGGAGAACGAGACATCGCCCTCGCAGAGCAACGATACGAGGAAGTCATGCGAAGGAGTCACGATGAAAACGCATAGACAGTACATCAACGAACAGATCAATAAGGAGCCAAAATTCGCCGAGGCTCTTGCGAAGGCGGAGCAGGAAGTGGGGATTGCCGTGGAGCTGGAGAAGCTGCGGGAACGACGCGGGTTCAGTCAGACCGAGCTCGCGAAGCTCACCGGGATGAAACAGCCGCAGATTGCCCGTTTGGAAAGCGGGTCTCATTTCCCCGCATTTCCAACCCTACAAAAGCTTCTTGGCGTGCTCGGTGGCAAATTGGAACTGACAGGGGATGCCTGCCATCTCGTTCCAACGCGACCAAAGGTCGCCAGCGCGCGGCGGCAGTGCGTCCTCAGCATCCAGAATGCAGAGAGACATCAAAGTTGAGGGGGGAGAGACCATGCGACACCGCGCCGCGAGTCGACACACACATCTCCAGCTCGATCAAGCGAAGCTGACGCGCGCGAAGACCGTCCTCGGTGCCAAAACTGAAACCGAAGCCATGGGACGCGCCCTCGCGCTCGTGGTGGAGGAACACGAGCTTGACCGACCCTTGAAGCGGGCGAAGGCGCGCATGCAGCTGTGGAAAGTCTATCGGTGAAATGCGGTGTCTCATTCGTGACACCAACCTCTCCATCAACTGGTTGAACATTGAGGACCGTCGTGATGCAGAATCAACGGGACTTTGTCGCCATCCAGTCCATCCGTCCCTTCATACTCAGTCTGGTCTAAGCGTTGCCGGGATCGTCCGATCGTTTCGTACGCCGCTCGTCTCTGAGTCCGACCCCTTCTTTCACCACAATGGTGGTGTTTTCCCGGTAACCTCGCGAGAGCCGTTCAGCATGCCACTGCGTTCAGCGACCATCCGGCGCAAACTCGCTCGCCTGATGAACGACAACCGCGTCACACTCAAGACCGTCTCGAAGCCGACTCGTTGACCCTCTCTTCCACCTTGGTGAACCGGCTTGGTCTCTTCGATCTAGCAGAAGAGGACCTTCTCGCCTCGTCCATTGAATCTGCTCTGCCATGCCGTGCTGGTGATGAGCGGGGGCCAGCTTGTGGTTTCAGGGCCGGTGCCTGTGCGCATCCGGCCTTCGCCCTGGCTTTTCACCGTCGGGCTGCGTCGATCATGCCCGCGCGCCGCGAACAACCGCGTCGTCTTCCGCGGGCATTCCTCCGCATTGCGCCCACCGGCCCGCCAGGTGGCGGCGGCCTCTCTGTCTCCTTTGTCGTCGCTGTGTGGCCTCCACGCCTGGTGAGAGGCCAACACAT
>JAOUMR010000047.1 GCA_029881435.1 Nitrospira sp. | reverse complement strand
CGGGTGAAAGGTCGATGGTGTTTAGGCCCCTACCGTATCACTGGAATCAGCCTTTTGTACGTCACATCACCTATGTAGCCGCTAAGTAAGTGCCATTCGGCCTTAGCCCATCTATATTGCCGATTTCCAACTAGTTCTGTATGATATCGTTATGATTTCTCCTGCTCTCGATACATCCTCCCCTGTTTCCATTAGTCAGGAAAATCGTGCTTTCAAATATTCGTGATGGACCTGATGAGTGCCCCTTCTCGCACATCTTCTTCTACATCTTGGCTTAGTGCTTTTGAGCGTACTGCTCTCCGCCACTTTCCAGATGCTGAAGACGGCGGCGGACACAGGACCCGTGATTACCTCATAGCTGCATTAACTTTCTTGTGCGTTGGCTTCAGTTCAGTTTTTGAAATTAGTGCCTCTGTTGACCGACAACAACTCTTAGGAGGACTCGCTTGGCTCTTTCTCGGGTGCCTCCTGTTCGGAGAGACGAAAGAAACTAAAGTTCAAGTAGCTATTGCGGTGATATTTGCGACGGTCGGTGAACATTTTGCTTCTATCTATATGGGAGGGTACACCTATCGTTTTGAAAATGTTCCGGCCTATGTCCCTCCAGGACATGGGATGGTGTATCTCACCGCCGTTGCGCTAGCACGGTCAGGCCTATTCGTGCGCCATCCAAAGAAGATCGCACTATTCGTCATTGGTGTTTGGGGCACATGGTCTCTTTGGGGAATCAGTGGGTACCCGGATCGTGGAGATGCAGTGGGGGCATTATTGTTTGGTATATTTTTAGTTTGGCTGATCATTGGCCGCTCACCGATGGTCTACTTGGCGGCCTTTTTTATTACAACATGGCTTGAGTTACTTGGAACCGGTGTGGGTGCCTGGAATTGGGCAGCTGTCGATCCACTGTTAGGCTGGCCACAGGGCAACCCACCAAGTGGCGTCGGGGCCTGGTATTGTCTAGTTGATGCTGTGGCTATTGGTGGCGCTGGTCCTACCTTGCGAGCAGGACAACGTCTGTATGCCAGGTTCCGGCACAGCGCTGTTTAGACCGCGAATGACAATTTATCAATGTCACGTTACATGCCATGATGAAATGCTGGTCTTCAGTATCGCCATTACGGGACAATTGTTGCTATAGGTGAGATCTTTCCCCACGATGGTTAGCATGTCAATTCTTCACTCACGCGCCGACTAAGCCACACTCAGGACATTGGCGTGAACACTCAATATCTAGGTTGCATTGTCTCTCTCCAAGTTGGCCTCCCACGCGTCATCGAGGTCAACGATACAGGGACTTTCTCAGGCCAGCCGTGGACGACGGGATTCTTCAAACTATCCGTTACTAAACCAGTTTGGCTTGGCAACCTCAATCTAGACGGAGACGCACAGGCGGATCTCGAGAACCATGGTGGTCTGGATAAAGCTGTCAATGTCTACCCTATCGAACACTACCCCTATTGGACGCAAACCCTATCTCTGCGAGACCTTCCCTCAGGAGCCTTCGGCGAGAACTTCACCACTTACGGTCTGTCCGAAAACGAGGTGTGCATAGGGGATACCTTTCAGATCGGCGAATCCCTGGTTCAGGTCTCACAACCTAGGCAGCCGTGCTGGAAGCTCGCTCGTCGGTGGGGGATAAAGGATTTGGCGATCCGTTTCCAGGAAACCGGTCGTACTGGTTGGTACTTTCGCGTTCTGCGTGAGGGTTTCGTCAAAGCCCAAGACAAGTTGGTACTCGTCGACCGTCGGGATCCACAATGGACAGTCGCGCTGGCCAATCTGATTATGCACCATCAGAAGAACGACATAGACGCCGCACGCGAGCTTGCGAACTGTCCCACTCTTTCAGCTCGATGGCGGGTAAAGCTTTGGAAGCGCAGCACAGATACAGGAATGGAGGAGAACAATTCGGGACGTCTGTATGGGCCAAATGCAGAAACGATTTAACAAAATCTTGCTCTGCAGAGAGAGCTGATACTCTACATCCGCTCGACGTCTTTTTTACAGACCTACACAGGGCTGGCCCTGTAGGACACAGGCCCAGCCCTGTTCCTCATGCCGTCTAGGCAGTTGGATTGTAGGTATTTCTAGTCTTAATCGTCATCATCCTCATCATCGTCGTCCGATTTCTTTTTGGTTTCCTTCAAAACCGAACGCCCTTGAGCGAGGCTCGCATTAAGATCATTTTCTGGTACCTTTTTATGGACCAGATTTTGATGGCAATCGATACAGGTTGCCCCCTCGCTCTGCATTTTCGCGTGGGCGGCTTTCGCTGAAGCACCTGGCGGCTTCGTGTTCTTGTGACATTCCCGACAGGTGAGGCTGTCCCATTCCTTAAGCTTCATCCGAGCTCGATAAGCCGCTTCCGGCCGATGCTCGTTGAATTTTTCAACGGTTGAATAGTCGGTGGTGAATTCCTTGATCAGGAATGGTACTCCGTCTACCACGTGAGTATAGATTGCCTTGTGGAAATTGGAGAAGCCTTGAGGTACATGGCAATCCTTACAGCCTGGATCCGCGCCAAGCGCACCCCAGTGCGAAGACTTCTTCAGTTCCTCATAAGGATAAGTCTCCGAATGACAACTGATGCAGAATTCAGTCCTTGAGATTGCGGCCTCACCGCCAAAAACGACGGCGACCAGCCCGATCCCAAGAATTGCTCCAATAGCGATAGTCCCGAGCTTTGACATGATTATTCATCCCCAGCCTTGTCTGGCTTTACCGCAGGCTTGGCATTCTTCTGGAATTCTTCATGGAATTTTGGAATTGGCGGCCCAGTGAACGTGCCTTCCAATTTGTAATGCCCATGCATCGCCTTGTCATTTCTAATCGACTTCTCAAAATCAAAGGCATACTTCTTATCAACCTTTGGAGTGAACGGCGTATAGGGTTTCTTGACGCCCTTCCAACCTGACCCCTCGTAATTCAAATGGCACACATTACACTTTTCCTGAAACTCAAACTCTTGGCCTGCTTCAACGAGTTTCTCTCGGTCCATCGTCTTCCCTGATTTTTCAAATGCTTCGCCAGCTTTCCGATGGATCTTCCGATAAGCACTGCCCGCCCCGTGGCACGATTCGCACCCGACCCCAGTCACGAATTTCTCTGGCTCCTCAATAACGTACCCGCCTTCCATTCCAAATCCATCGACGTGGCAACCGACGCAATCTTTGTCTTTGGTGTAATCCTTCTTAGGGTCAAGCTTTGCCTTGACCATGGCCTCGTCTTTTTTCTTGCCTCTTGTGGGTTTCAGCGATTCCATCGCCTTCGCATGGCCAGTCTTGTCCCAAGTCTCACCTTCTCCTTTATGACAGTTGTAGCATTTCTTCCGACCTTCAAAGGTTCCTTGGGCCGAAGCCGTTCCAGCTACTGCTAGAAAGACCGCTGCGGCGACAAATGCAAACACCATTCGTTGAGTCACGGCATCTCCTTTCCGGTAAATGTATAATGAGTATCGCCTAATGTTCATATGTGATTGCTACCTAAAGAGCCACATATTTTGTACACGCTCTAACAGTGAAACGGTTACAGTGTAACACGGGAAAAGTCGCTACTGCTACCCTCATAAATGAAATATTGGACTAAATCGTTTCGAGGTTCTAGGCGGATGGAATCTTAAACACCCAGTAGCCACCCTGCTTATGGACAACTTGCAAGGCCTGGAAGTCTATCGGTGTAGAATTCATGAGGGGAAGCATGTGAGCCAGTAAAACTTTACCAGTCTTACTTTCATTTAGGAAGTAGGCGCGCACCGCCGTTTCAGAGAGTGATTGAAGTGTATAGGTATTATAACCATTCTCCTTCATCCACCCCTTCACCTGCCCAGCAAGGCCGTGAACATTACCGGTTAACGGGAAATCCTTAAAAGCTATATCGATTCTGTCTGGCCGCATGAGAGCAGCCTTATAAAGGTCCACTGGATGAACAATCACATAAGCCTCACGAGAGCCGACAAGCTCCCTAAGCATCGCAACACCTATAGATGCTTCCGATGTGAGTGCGTCCGCAAAGATTTCAAATTCCCGTTGCTCTTCTGGGGACTCTCTTGCACCCCAAAATTGATGCTCGTATTTCTTAATTAGCTCGGAACGATCTTTCCAATACGAAGGCACAATAAGGGGTTGCCCAAGGTAGGACGTGAAGAGCGTATCACAGCCGGACAGGAGCCTCAGCTGTCTTGAGGTGTCCCACCATCCCAGTATTACGGCATCTTTAGGCACATGTTTTGTGATATCAGTCGCGAGGGGTAGCAGCTCAGAGAGACTGACGGACATCGCTCCAATTGGTTCCGAAACAAGGTTCTCCAAGCTAAGAAGAATCGGGGCACCACTTGGATCGCTTGTTCGGTAGGCGACAGCGACTGGCTTATCAAGAGATGGAACACGAAGCTCGTACTTACCTATTTTTAAATCGGGCCAAGCCTCCAATTGAAGATTTGAAAACTTAGCAACACCACCTTCTTCAACAAGTTGATAGTTATAGGGAGGGGGAAGAGGTTTAAACCACAGGTAGAGAAACCAACCAATCAGAAAAAGGCCTCCCGTCACCAGGAGAATACCTAGTGACGGGAGGATCTTAGCCCCTGATTGATTCGACACGGGTGCGCTCAGGGACGGAGCAGAGGTCAACGATTCTTCCTTCCACTCCTTCGCCATCCAGCAATCGCGATGGTCCCAGCAAGCATCATCCCACCACCAATACTACCAAGTGAGATTTTGCCGGTGTCACTATCTAAATCAAGCATACTATGCTTCATCTGACCTTCAAGCTTAGCCACTCGCGCCTGCAGCTCAAGCTTTTCCTTCAGGCGAGTATCGTCGTCCATGATTTCGACATAGGCGCGATTCATGGCTGCCCAACCCACCGTGTACGTATAACCCCAGTACTGGTGCGCCAAGCTCACGTGCAACTGAACCAGGTGGTCTTCCGCCATTTCAAAGAGCTTCAACTCATTGGCGGCGGGATTGTTCCCCTTCGACCAATAGATCTGGAAGAATTGCTCAAATCCCTCCTGAACTGGGGCAGGCGGTGTCGGACGGTTTGTTTTTTGCCCAGTTAAAAGACCTGACTTGTACTGCTCTTCCACAACATGATGAGCTTCATCATATTTGTCGAGCCCTGAAAACGTTCCGTTGTCCATGAACTCCATCCAAGCCCTGGCATAGGTTTCAGAGTGGCAATTCGTACAAGTCTTTACCCACGCGTCGTTGCGCTTATCCGCCCACTCAGTCTTAATGTTCTCGCGGATACCGGGAACAAATGGGTAGTTCGCCCACCGAACTTTACGTACGACGTTATGGGTAATTTTCCCATTATACTCCATATGGCAGTACTGGCATGTCGGTGCCGTTTCTGCCCCATTTTTCATCGCCTCTTTAATTGGAACGTTGAAGTTCCAATGATCTTTATCTCTCTGGTACTTCAAGCCATGCTTAGAGAGATTATAGGCCTCCCAGTTGTTATGGTCTGCACCGCTATGGCACTGCGCGCAGACTTCTGGCTTGCGTGATTCTGCAACCGAAAAATCATGCCTCGCATGGCAGGTATCACACTTATTCTGGTTAACGTGGCAGCCCGTGCAACCATCTGCAATTTCTCGCTGCGACATACCCGCATACACTTCAACTTCAACGTTGGCCTTGTAGTCCAACGCGTGTGACGGCCTGCCCTTAGGCCATTGATCCTTTGGCCAAGTGATGGTATCCCGCTCGGACTCTCTCTCTGCAAACTCCTGCAAGTGGCAGGTTCCGCAAGTATCAGCCGTTGCGAGCTTAATATCCTTGCGGTGATCCGCTTTCTTCTTCGTATTGATGTCGAAGTGGCAGTCAATGCAGCCCACTTCTTTCAGCTTTTCGCCCTTACCCAACTTCCCAATCGAGCGAAGATTTGTCTCGACAGCTTCAAGCTTGGCCTTCTTGTAATAGGTCGGATCCTTCGGGCTCAGCTTGCGAATCTTATCAAGATTGGCATGGGTGCTCTTCTTCCATGCAACAACCCATCCTGGCGACTCATCGGTGTGGCACTTCACGCACTCCTGGCGACTGGCGACTTCCTTCACGGCTTGCGGTGGCTTGTAGAATGTATGGGGATCAAAATATTTGCTAAACGATACCGGCTGCCAGTATTGGCCATACTTCCCTTTTCCCACGCCCTGCTCTGGGTCTAGATACCGCTTGAGCAATGCCTCATAGAGTTCCTTGGGGGAGGCCGAGCGATCGATCTTCAGCGCCTCGTACGTCTCCTTTGGAACGGATGGGAAATCAGCCTGCACTGGCGCGGCCAGCAACAGGCCGCAGACCACCATTACATACTTCACCAAATGCTTAAGGGTCACAGTAATGCTCCTTCCGTTTGATGGGCAGTGCGCACTGACCTTCAAATAAGACCTATAACACCCACGATCTATCACTTTATCCTTACTCACGTTCATAGACGAAAATTTTTACTATGGCGGCGCGAAAATATAGCTTAGAGGTATAAGAGTGTCAAGAGAATTTCCGTGAAGATTACCGAGAAAGACATTCGAAGAACTTCTTCTCAACAGCAATCGATCCCGTGCTCTTAAGTTCCCTACGGTCGCTGCCGATCGATAACGACAGTGATGTTTTCCGTTCCAGGCTTGATCGGCTGGCTCATGCCTTCGAGATCGCCACTTTCCGCCATGGCTTTTCCCGACTTTGAGAGTCGTGCAACGATGACAACCGTATCGATGTCCGATAGTTTCCGTGACGGCATAGGACTCGTGGAATCATCCAGCCGGAACGTAAACGGCAAGTCATTTTTTGTCGCCCGCACGATCGACACCGGCATTGGCGGGCCAGCGATATCCTTCGCGAATACGAATAAGGTGTCCGGGAGTGATGCTTTGCCGGCAAAATTCGGCCCCAGCACCACTTTCCCAGTGATCGCACGAGACTGTCCTGATTGTGCCGCCGACTTGGCAGGCTTGGCAGCCTCCATCGGCGGATTCGCAACCAACATGTTCATACTGGGACCGCCACCGAGGCGCCGTTTGGCTTCGGCAATACTCGCCTTCAGCTGATCAGACGACTCCTGGTCGTCAGGAGGAAGATAAGCGTGCGCGTCTTCCCACTCCTGCGCAGCACGGGCAAAATCTTTTCGGTTGTACGCGATCGTCCCCGACAGCATGAGCGCCTTCACATTGTGCGGATCCAGCTTCAACGCTTTTTGGATCAACGTTTCCGGTCTTCCATCCAGCTTACGTCCTTGGTGAACTCCGAGGGCATCTGCATAGTCTGCAAACAGACTCGCATTGTCAGGGTCGAGTTTCGTCGCCTTCTCAAAAATCGGCACCGCGTCAGCATACCGCTCCATCGCCATATACGATCGTGCTAAAAGCCCCCACCCAACTCCATCATTGGGATTCTGCTCGAGCTTCTTCTTCAACTGATCGATTAACACGTTGAGACTGTCAGCCATCTGCGAATCCTCTCCCGCTCCACCTTGAGAGGCTGCAGAAGATACCACCGGGTGTGTCATCGCAGCGGGATTGCCCAATGTCCAATAGAGCACCCCACTAGCAGCTGGAATGATCATCCCCAAAGAGAGCGCCACAAACCTAAGGTTCGTGAGTACGCCTGTTGCCGGAGTTGGGGCTTCCTCTGCATCCGTCTCCTCTAACACGCGCCGCTCCAGCTCGCCTCGCGCCACCAGATACTGCTCTTCCGTTAACAATCCGTTGACACGATCTTGCTGGAGCTCGGAAAACTGTTGTCGATACACCGGCAATGTCTTCTCCTGCTCGCCCAGGGCAGTGGATTCGCGTTTCAATAACGGCCTCAACAAAAGCCCGAGGATGAACACGGTCATGGCCGACACGATCGACCAAAATGTTACGGTCATGAGTGTTTGCCTCCTTGTGCCAAAAGTTGTTCGACCCGTCGATGCTCTTCATCCGTGACCGGCGCATCAACAACCTTGCGCGCCCGACGCCGTAACGTAATGACCAGCACCGTTGCACCCACGAGCAACAGGACAAACGGCCCCACCCAAAGCAACGTCGTCGTCGCCTTCAGCGGCGGCCGATACAGGACAAAATCGCCATAGCGTTCCACAAGGAAATCGATGATCTCCTTATCACTCATATTCTTGACGATCATGTCCCGCACTTCGCGACGGAGGTCCTCGGCTAGTGGAGCGTTGGAGTCTGCTAAGGTTTGATTCTGACAGACCAAACACCGAAGTTCGATCGCGAGGTGTTTGAGTCGAGCTTCAACGGCAGGGTCTTCACCCAACGGCCTGGCCTCCCCTGCCCAAGCTGGCCCAGATACAAGCACTATGAGGAGCGTCAACCAGATCATTGCGATTCAAGCTGCTTCACAAGAGGAAGAATCTTTGTCTCGACCGTGCCAGGATCCAACGGCCCGATCTGTTTATAACGAATCACGCCGTGCTTGTCGATGACATAGGTCTCTGGAACTCCATAGACCCCATAGTTGATCCCAACTCGTCCCGCTTGATCCACGCCGATCACTGGATACGGATTACCCCATCGCCGCAACCAGTTTAGCGCTTCCTCCCGCTCGTCCTTATAGTCCATCCCATAGATCGGGACCTGCCCCGACTTAGCCAGGTCCATCAACACCGGGTGTTCTGTCTTACAACCGCTGCACCACGATGCCCAAAAATTGAGCAGCCAGACCTTTCCCTTAAGATCGGCCGGCGAAAATATTTTCTCTTGATCGTATAGTTGAGGCTGAGAGAATTCTGGCGCCGCTTTTCCGACCAACGGAGATGGAATTTCACGCGGGTTGAGCGTGAGCCCAACGCCCAGAAAGACGACCACCACCACAAAAATAGACAGCGGCAGGAGAAACCGATTCATGCCACTTTTCGCCTAACCGTTCGAGCAGATGGAACCACAGCGGGCTCTTGCTTGCGCCATGCAAGTCGATACCGGCGATCACTGACAGCCAACACGCCACCCAGCGCCATAATGAGACACCCGCCCCAGATCCAATCCACAAACGGTTTGTGATAGAGCCGCACACTCCAGGCCCCGTCATCGAGCGGTTCCCCTAAGGACACATAAAGGTCGCGCAGCAACCCCGGATCAATAGCGGCTTCGGTCATGATTTGATTTTGAACGGGGTAACGCCGCTTCTCCGGATACAAGATCGTCGTTTCACGACCGTCCCAACTCACATGAAAAGTACCGCGTGCGGCCGTATAATTTGGCCCGACGACGTCTTGGGTTCCGTCAAATCGGAATGTATAGCCACCAATCGTCGCGGTCTCTCCAACATTCATTCGCACATCGCTCTCAGTCTCGAACCCCTTCACCATCGTCACCCCGACAATAAACACCGCAATACCGCAATGAGCCACAAGCATGCCCCAGTAGGATCGGGGCACAGCAGCCAGCCGACCCGCGAGACCATGACCGTCAACATGAGCCAGTCGCTCGCGCAAACCAACTACAGCCGTGGTCACGATCCAAATAGCCAACAGGAGACCGAGGCTCAGCAGAGGGGTCCACTTGCCCATGACAAACGGCAGCGTTAAAGCCGTCACCAGACTGACTCCGAAGGCCCAACGTAACCGCTTGGCCAGATCGGGCAGGTTGGCCTTCTTCCATTGCGCAAGCGGACCAATGCCCATGAGAAAGACAGCCGGCGCCATCAGGGGCGCGAAGACGGAATCGAAATAGGGAGGTCCGACGGAAATCTTACCGAGATCCAGCGCGTCCAAAAATAAAGGATACAGCGTGCCCAACAAAACCGATCCCATCGCAGCAACCAATAGCACGTTGTTGGCCAAGAGCATCCCTTCTCTCGACACCATCGCAAAACTACCCCCCAATCCTACCCGTGGAGCTCGCCAGGCATACAAGGCCAACGATCCTCCGATGACCACGGCCAAGAACACGAGGATAAAGAGACCTCGCTTGGGATCAGTAGCAAAGGCATGCACCGACGTCAAGACACCGGAGCGGACGAGAAACGTCCCAAGCAGACTTAAGGAAAAAGCCATGATCGCCAGCAACACCGTCCACACCTTGAATCCACCCCGTTTGTCGGTCACAGCCAGGGAATGAATCAACGCCGTTCCGGCTAACCATGGCATAAATGAGGCGTTCTCAACCGGATCCCAGAACCACCAACCACCCCATCCCAACTCGTAGTAGGCCCAGCCGCTTCCCATGGCAATGCCGACGGTTAAGAAACACCATGCGACGGTCGTCCACGGGCGAGACCAACGGGCCCAGGCGGCATCGAGGTTCCCTCCCAGCAGCGCAGCGATCGCGAAGGCGAAGGCGACAGAAAAACCGACGTATCCCATGTAGAGCATCGGCGGATGGATGACCATCCCGGGATCTTGCAAGAGAGGATTCAAGTCGCGCCCGTCGAGAGCGGCAGGAATAAGCCGCTCGAACGGATTTGACACCGTCAACATGAAGAGGAGGAAGCCCATACTCACCAGACCCATGACACCGAGAATGCGAGAGCGCATCGTGTCCGGAAGATGTGCGGAGAAGAGCGTGACTGCGAACATCCACACCGTCAAGATAAAGGTCCACAAGAGGAGCGATCCTTCGTGTGCCCCCCAGATGGCCGCGAGACGATAATGTAACGGAAGTTGGGAGTTCGACGTGGCCGCAACATACAGCACAGAGAAGTCTTTCTCGGCAAAGGCGTAGCCGAGACAACCAAACGCAATCAAGACCAAGAAGAACTGTCCGCGTGCTGCTGGCCTGGCAATAGCCATCAGGGCCGAGTTCCCAACTGCAGCACCGTAGATGGGGAGGCTTCCCTGCACCACGGCGACACAGAGCGCGAGGATCAAGGCGAAGTGACCGATTTCAGGGATCATAGTGACTCTTTCTTGCTTCCTGGGACAACGAGCGACTTGCTTTGTTGGGCCCCGGAGGCCTTGGCTTTGGCTAGTGCCTCCGCCGCTTCTGGCGGCATGTAGTTTTCATCGTGCTTCGCCAACACTTCACTCGCGATAAATGTTCCATCGGCGCCCAACTGGCCCTGCGCCACCGCCCCCTTCCCTTCTTTGAAGAGGTCCGGGAGAATTCCCTTGTACGTCACCGGCACGCTCTTCGCCGTGTCCGTGACATAAAACCGAACCGTGAGACCGTCGCTCTCACGGATGAGGCTGCCGTCTTCGACCATTCCGCCGATCCGGAAACTCTTCCCCTGAGGGACTTCTCCGCTCGCTACCTGGGTGGGAGTGAAAAAGAATACGAGATTGCTCTGAAACGCATTCAAGACCAGCACCGTCGCAACCCCCAAGGTGAGCAGTCCCAGCCCGATAAATACAAAACGTTTATGCCGCGGTTTCATTACTGCCTCCTAGCAACATCGCGCGGTGTTCGACACGCGCCGCAGCCCGTCGACGCCACAGAGCCAGCACCTCCCACACCATACACAGCGCCGTGACCACAAACGAGGTCCAGACATAGAGCCCATAGCCACCCATCGCGAAAAATTCCGACACGCTTCCCCACTGCATCAGCGAACCTCCGCCACCTTCTGAATCACGGGCGGTTCTTCTTCCCAGACCGGTAACGATTCCCGTTCAACTATGATACATCGCACCCGAGACAGAATGACGGCCACGCTATACAGCCAGAAGGCCAGGGTCATGAGCAACATGGCGGTCAGCATCGTCGCCGCCATTTTCGACCCCGTTGACATACTGACTGATGCGCCTTGATGTAAGGTATTCCACCATTGCACCGAAAAATAGATGATCGGAACATTGACGACACCGACCAACGCAAACACTGCGCTGGAACGATCGGCCCGACGCATGTCATCGATCGATGTCCGTAAGAGCATGACACCTGCATACTGGAACAATAAGATGAGTTCCGATGTCAGCCTGGCATCCCATACCCACCAGGCACCCCACGTCGGCTTCCCCCACATGGCTCCCGTCAACAACGCCAGAAACGTAAACATCGCACCAGTAGGGGCAATCGCCTGAGCCATCATAAAGGACAGTCGAGCATTGAGCCCTAACCCAATACCAGCCCAGACCGCCATGACCACATACAAGAACATCGACATCCATGCGGCTGGAACATGGACGAAGATAATCCGATACGCCTCACCCTGCTGAAAATCTGTCGGCGCAACGAAAAATCCCATGTACAGACCGACACCCATCAGGGCCACCGCCACACACGCGAACCACGGGATGAGTCGTCCCGCCAGGGGATAAAAGGCCATCGGCGCCGAATATTTTGACCAGTTCACACTCATGAGGTTCTTCTATTCTAACGCAATCCGTAACGCCGCTGCCGTAGCCCATGGTGCTAAAAAGAGAGACAGCACCAGGCAAGCCCCGAGTAGCGACAGATTTGCTTCGGCACCGATTCCGGCCATACTGCCGGTGACGGCGCCGGCCCCAAAAATCAATACTGGAACATAGAGTGGAAGCACCAGGAGGGCAACCAGTAGACCACTCCCTCGAACGCCAAGGACTAACGCGGCGCCGATCGTACCAATCATACTCAACGTCGGCGTCCCAAGCAAGAGCGACATCACGAGCACTCCCAGCGATTCTCCGCTCAAACCAAATTGGAGACCGAGTAGCGGTGATAGCAATACGATGGGGAGCCCAGAGATCACCCAATGCGCGAACACTTTCCCTACCACCAAGACCGCTAAGGGCTGGGGTACCAGGACCATCTGCTCCAAGGTCCCGTCCACATAGTCCGCCGTAAACACACGCGCTAAGGACAAGAGACAGGCCAACAAGGCTGCGACCCACAGCACCCCTGGACCGATCGTCCGTAGCACGGCCGGTTCCGGCCCGACGCCTAAGGGAAAGAGACTGACCACAATGACTAAAAAGAAGACCGACATCGCCGCGTCCGACCGGCGCCGCATAGCCAGCAGCAGATCCCGCCGGACGATTCCGCCTACGGCCTCCCACATGCTGGAGCGACTCATCCAGTCAGCCTCAACCGTTGCACCCGCTCGACAGGAAGATCCACTTCTTGATGTGTTACAATCACCGCGAGTCCACCGCGCTGCAAGTGCGCATGAAGACGTTGTGTTACAACACCTGTCGAAGCTGCGTCCAGCGAAGTGAAGGGTTCGTCCAACAGCCATAACGGACGAGTCGATAGCCACAGGCGCGCCAGAGCAACTCGGCGTTTCTGCCCTTGCGAGAGTACCTTCGACGGCAATCGATGGACGGGTCGTTTGAGCCCGATCGCTTCCAAGGCCTCTTGTGCTGCGGTGCGCGAACAGGCTTCTCCGGTTAAATTAATAGCGCTCATGACATTTTCAAGCGGTGTCAGATCGTCTTTAATTCCATTGAGATGCCCGATGTACGTCAGTTGACCCGAATACAGTTCCTTGAGTTGATGAATATCTTCACCGTCCCAGAGGATCGAACCTTCGTCAGGCGGCAATAGACTGGAAAAGATGCGAAGTAGGCTGGTTTTTCCGCTGCCGTTTTCTCCCACAACAGCCAGGAGAGTCCCCGGCTCGACTTTGATAGTGAGGTCAGAAAAGAGCCGGCGCTCTCCACGCCGGCAACTGAGTGTAACGGCTTGCAACATAAGGGGCTACTCCAACCGGGCGGGTCGAGAGTAAGGGAACAGGGTGTGGAAAAACAAGGGGCGAAACGTATGGGTACTAGATGAGGCCTATCCCCTCAAAAAGGCCTCGAACAGCCATCTTGCTCCGAGGAGAATCCTGCTGTTATTTAGTGGGTTGATCCCCGGATTGATAAATCTGTGACAGGAAAGAGCGTTTACCTCCGTAGCCTTGAAGGAGATGAATCATGAGTGAACTTGTTTGCATTGCGTTCAAAGATTCTAGCACCGCGGATCGGGAACTCAACGAACTCCGGGCAATGGAAAAGGAATATGTCCTGGACCTCGAAGATGCCGTCATCGTGGTGCGCGATAAAGATGGCAAAGTTCACCTGAAGCAGTGCGTCGATGTCTTCGGCGGTGCGACGCCCCATGGCGTTGCACTGGGCATGTTGTGGGGAAGCTTGATCGGTCTGCTCTTCATGAATCCCCTGGCTGGCCTCCTGGGAAGCCTCGCAGGAGGCGCAGGGGGCGGAGCGATGACCGTCGCCGCGAACGAGTATGGAATTTTGAACGATTATGGGATCCCTGACAATTTCATCAGGGGCCTCGGGAACACGATCGCGCCGGGCACCTCAGCGATCTTCCTGCTGATCCGGAATTTCGACCAAGATAAGTTGTCGGCGAGAATTTCCAAATACGAGGGAACGATCCTCAAGACCTCACTCAGTCCCGAACAAGAGGAGAAACTACGAATTGCCCTCACACACCAACGAGATCAAACGATGAGTAAGAAATAGCCTGGGCGTTGGCCCAATGAGCTGAGATCAGACATTGTGCTACAGTAACCACCTGCTATGCTTCTTTAGGCGGTCATATGCCATGGACCACCGCGGAGGGAGATGATGAAACATTTCGCCTTTTGGTTCGCACTGCTATGTGGCCTTTCTTTCAGTACATCATTCGCGCTGGCCGATGGTCTGTTCGACAAAATGCTGGATCGTGCGATAGACAGCGCCGAGCGAAAGACACAGAATCGGATCAATCAGCGGATCGATCAAACGATCGATAAGGGCATCAACAAGACGGAAGAAACTGTGCAGTGCGTGGCAACCGACCAAGAGTGCTTTAAGAGAGCGAAAGAAGATGGGAAACAGGTCTCCATCATCAGCGCTCAAAAAGCTTCCGACTCCGTGAAATGCATGATGACAGATACTGCCTGCCTCAAGAACGCAAAAGCGCAGGGGAAGAAGGTCGACATCGTGGACGAAGCGGAACTTGATACTGTTCGCTGTTCCCTGTCCGATACAGACTGCCTCAAGCGCGCGAGGTCAATGGGGAAGAAGGTCGAACTTGTCGATTGAACCGGATAGTTGAGCCGTAAGCGGTCGCCTCCCTACCCCTTGGTCCTGCTCTTGGAACGGCTGTCAACTGCAAGCACCTGTTCCGCTTCAGCAATCGCATCCCGCAACGCCTGAAGGCTCGTACCAGGCTTCCTGACTTTCGGAAGACTCTTCAGAAACTCAGAGGCCGTATCCACTAACGTCTGAAGCGTCTCCTTCATATCTCCCATCTCACTTGAGTTTTCCAATGCGGCTGCGCGAGCCATCGCCAATCGCCGGCGTGGCCCCACATAGGGTTCGGGTGCGATCGGATTATCCTTTTCAAGCTCAGGCCGTCTAAATATCATGCTAATTCCTCCGGAGACGCCAGCACGATACCACAAGTCGTATCGGTGCGTAGCGCATCTCGCATTGTTCCGAGGAGCGATTACTGACAACAACCTTCGTCAGACATCGGCAAGACAAGGACCTGAACTGCGCTCACTTGCCCACCATCCCGTGGGAGAGTATAGTGAACTCCATGAGTTGGTTCAGTCCCAGAACACTGGCCTCTTCATCCTGCGGGGCAGGCGTGGTGATTTTAATCCTATTCGTGTGTATCTGCGTGGTATCGCAGATGCTCGGAACATCGGTCACGCTCATTGATGTCCTCACATCGGAGCTGCCTGGAGAATCTGTCTCTGAGGACTTCTCGGTTCCGCCGGTCACACCTGAACCAGACCTCGCCGCCCAGGCTCGTCTCTATGAAAACCTCGACCCCTTGCAGTATCTTCCGATCCTTGCGATCTCTGTGTTCCATCCTCCTGACGTATCGTTGCCGTCCTAATTACGTCATCGGATCCCGAGGTGCTAGGGCAGACGAGTTCGAATCAATGCGAAGAGCAATTCTCAACAGCGAGAGTGCCTTCACCGACGCTCAAGAGTAGAGTAATTCGGCCAAGGAGGTGAATCAAATGCCTGGTATGAACGATGCGCTCTCTTACATCATTTTGGGGGGGTTTGCTTTCGTGATTATTATATGGGCCCTGTTTTTCGCGGGCTAGGAGACAGCCCCTGCCCCCCGATTTCATGTTCACTGGGAGATGGAGTCTGCGGTAGAAATCGGGGGGAGTCAGGAAGCAATGGCGGTGCGTAGAGCCATGAACGGTGAGGGCATGTGTATCCTCAGCCTTCATCGTTCGATGACGCTGACCAAGGAGTGGCTCTTGCTCAACCTACCTTGCGATGTCCGGCTCAACTTGACGAGGGCTCGGAGCGCGCAAGGACCGCAGGCCAGCCACAATGGCTTCAAGTTCGGAGCGTGCCCCTGTTTTCTGCATCGCATCGTCGAGCAGCGAACGTAGGGCGACCTGCGCATCACGCATCCGTGTGATACGAAAGGTGAAGGCATAGTCAGGGAGATCCCCACCGCCGCATACCTCGTCACTAGGGCAGGGGTTCAGCACCACGGTCTCGACATGCTCGTCTCCGACGTTAGGCAGCGCAGTCTCAAGATCCAGCGCGGACAGGTCAATCCGAGCACGGCCAATAAAATCGTCACCGTTTCCATCATCGGCGCAATGAGGTCCGGCATGGAGGCCCTGTCCGGGAGGTAACGCCTTACAGAAGCTGGTGCGCCATCCAAAGAGGTCTTTTTCCCAGAACTCGACACCAAATCCCAGCGGCGCCGGCTCGCCAGCCTCATCGCACACCGATGTCCGACCCAACACAACAATTCCGGGACGCACCGCGACGATACAACTCCTGATCGGATCGAACGGGTGAAACTCACCGGAATCGACATCGCCGATTTCGCTGGAAGCGGCCCATCCTTTTGCGTCTTCGGTTCCAACCATCACTTCGTCGCTCCCCCACCAGTCCCAGCCAGTTTCATTTCGCGCTTTGAACCCGATCGCCTCGATCTTGTACCGCTGCTCGGTCCACTCGATCCTATCCCACGGGATGTCGTTCGATAACTCCATGCGCCCTCCCGCGGCATCGGATCGGGACATTGCCTGACTCTCATGCGCAGATGCGCTGGCCGCGCACCACAGCCATGCCGCCAAACCAAAACACCATGCCAGGAAACATCTGTTGGAAGTCATTATTGAGCTCCTCCCGTCTGAACCATGGCAACGGAACGATCTGCTCAGCCTACACGTGTTGCGGAGACTATGTTAGTAACACGAAGATACAATAGAGCGTACGCAGATCTTATACAAGATGCCGAACGCTCATCGTTGATCAGCACCGTATACAATCCTACTGAAACTCAGACGGCTCTTCGGTTTAGTTTTCGACGATAACTCAACTGGTGAGGAGCCACGATTCACGGAAACCGCCATCGCAGGATGACAACACCTCGACTGTCAGGTGCAAACGATTGGATCCAGCTTGCCAGCAGGCCTATCTGGCGCGAGCTCCTAGAGCTTGCAGGCATCCTCGCTGATTTCCGGACCTGGGATCGGATGTTGGCGAACCTGCTTCACATAGTTCCGACAGTCCATCTCGGCCCCTTCCCTATTCGCTTGGCCTTCTTTCACTAAACGCTGCCATTGAGCGAGGCGTTCGGCAAACGGGTCGTACCGGCACACGTCTTTTTCTGGGGGCTGCCCAGCCAGTTGTTGGCACTTGGTCACCCAGAGCTCAGGCGTCAACGCGCCGCTCTCCACAGACCTGGTCAGTTCGTAGCGCGTATCGGCAAACGATCCGAATTCACAGATTGCAGGATCTATGGGTGGTGGAGCCGAGTGATTCCGGTCGACAGTATGCAGCATCTGACGACAGTTGGTTTCACCGGCCTCTTTCGAGATCAGTCCCTTTTCGATCTGCTGCTTGGTTTCCGTCCGCCGCTCATCGAACTCGGATTTGGACAAGAGCGCTGGGGCTCCGACCATCATCGCCGTCGTTGTCGGACAACCAGCCAGAACCAGAGGTAAGAGGCCCAGGAGAAATCGTTGCATCAGTAACCTCGCATGCCATATAGATAACAGGCCGACAACAGCTGAGAATGCGCGCGATCTTACGGATCGCGTCCATTGAGATCAAGAGCCAAATGGGGTCGTGACCGGTGCGACACAGCGTGCTGCGCAATAAAATATGGGGGTGAGCGTCCGCGATGAGCCCCTGTGAAAAACCCAGTGGAATCTTGGTGACAGATCGTGACAAACTAGGGCCCCAAGCAGTCGCCCTTAGATAGCGTGGAAAATCAGCAGCGATTCCCTATTGAGGGTGCCTTGCGGAACAGCCGATCGAGTAACCAAATGACGCCGTGTTAAATCTTATAGGATAAGGAGACCAGAATCATGGCACTGTTAATTACCGACGAATGTATCAACTGTGGCGCCTGCCTGCCCGAATGTCCGAACGAGGCCATCTTCGAAACTCGCAGCGGCGCGGAAGAGAAGGGACTCCATGTGGGTGACGGACAGGGAGTGGGGGATAATATTTACGTGATCGCGCATGATCGGTGTACCGAGTGTGTCGGCCATTTTGACGAACCCCAATGTGCGGCCGTCTGTCCGGTCGATAATTGTTGTATTTCTGATCCGGCTTATCCAGAAGGGACCGATGTCCTGCTGGAAAGGGCCAAGACCCTCAATCCTGACAAGACTATCGATCCGGCAAAGGTTTGGAGCGGCGTGCGGAACTGATTCTTTCACTTCGTGGTTCCGTGCGACTACGGAATGCTGAGAACGCGGTCGATACAGCTCGGTTATGCCTTGGCATAACCGAAACAATGAGTCATGGCTGATAAAATTCCAAGATTCATGACCAATGCAACCGTCATTAAGGTCTTGGCTAAAGTCTTTGCGTTCCAAGCCATCGAGATCAACCTCTTGCGTTCCCATGTTGGAATATCCGATGCTGATTGGAAGGCCCTCAAGACAAAGGCCTTTAAGAAAACGTACGCCAAGCAACGTGCTTTTTATGAAGATCGCTTGACGGGAGCGTTCGCGTTGGAGCACATTTCCCAGTCTGAACGTGAAACAAGACTTCTTGAACTCTGGCTAAGACAGAGTGAGGAGTCCTCCAAAGAGGAACCGTAAACCAAACCGTATCAACCTCGCCAGGCACGCCTAGTGCCGGCGAGGAATCGGTCACGAGGCGACGTTGCCAGCCCGAACGTGACGTGATGGTTCAAGTCACTTGCACATAACCAGCCTATCCACATCGCGCCATCACCACTGCCTCCGTTGATCTCTCCGCTCACCCTTGGCCGGCTCGTTGCTGTTCGCATGAGGCCTTCTTCAATTCGTCGATCGCCAGACCCAGTGCGGCACCGACAGATTCCGCCGTCT
The DNA here is from genome assembly GCA_029881435.1 of Nitrospira sp. GTDB lineage: Bacteria > Nitrospirota > Nitrospiria > Nitrospirales > Nitrospiraceae > Nitrospira_D. Next base: position 7,272 of record JAOUMR010000047.1, on the reverse strand, counting down.
TACCCACTTCCTCCCGCGCCGCTTCCAGCTTGGGCTTGATCTCGTCCCACTGACCCTCCAAGCGTGCCCATTCATCTTTCGCATCCGCCTTTGCCAGGTGAAGCTGGACTTGAAGCTCATCACGCTGTTGCTTAAGATGTTCTAACGCTTTTGTGATCTGCTCCGTTACATCTGCCATGAAGTCTCCTATGTTGAACATGGACGTGTGCTGTTATGACTTCTCTTCCCGATAATGCGATTGCGCGCTCTAGGAAATTCAATGGCTTGCGATCTGACCATGGTACGTATTCTATCTTGCCGAGGCATACAGAACGAGGCCCACCCATCCCGTGCCTCCTCACGTCGCAACTCAATGTCTGCGTTGAGACGATGGTCCCGTGAGATCACCATTGCAGCGGACAGGTAAACTCAGCGATACTATTGTTGGGTCATCAACGTTCAGCGGTTAGCACTCAAGACGGTGCGTGCGCTGGGAAAGTGGTCGGAACGGTATCGGCGAGGCTCCTTCACCAAGCCGTCGCCGTTCTCGTTTGAACTCCCGCAGCGGTAGGATTGGGCAATCTCCCAGGCACTTCGTAACCGACATCGAACAACCCGTGGTGGCAGGAGGAGTAGCGGTGACGCGACGCATCAGAACGGGATTCTGGCTGACAGCAGGGGCGCTCACAGCGCTGGCAACCTGGTTGAGCACCGATGCCTGGTCCTATCAATCGGGAGCCGTAAACAAAGGGGCTACCGTGCACGGGTCGGTGACCGTCACCGGAACCGTACCAGCGCCAAAGGAATTCGAGTTGCAGCGCTATCCAGACCACGAGTTTTGCAGCGAACTGTCCGATGACCGAGGGTATCGACGTCTGAGAGAGGTGACCTTCAGACCGGACGGTGGCCTCAAAGATGTCGTGGTGGCGATAGAAGGCGTGGAGCACGGCAAGCCCTTTCCCTTCACCGATGCCAAGGTGGAAGCGGATCTCTGTCGGTTTCTGCCGTTCGTCACCGTGATCAACGATACACGCCAAGTCACGGTGGTTAATCGGGACCCGGTCCCCCACGACATCCAAGGGTTGGCGACCGATCAAACTGGAAGTGATATGGTCTTCTACCGGCCCTCCATAGAAGCTAATGGGACCACCGATCTCGTGCAGCTGGCCAAAGGGCAACACGTGTTTACCATGCACTGCAGCCTGCACCCCTACATGCAGAACTGGGGCTATGCTGTTGATAATCCCTATTATGCCGTGACGGATGCGACCGGCGCCTTCTCCATCGAAGAGCTTCCGCCGGGGACATATCGCCTCAAGGCCTGGCATCCCATTCTCGGCACGCAAGAACGGGAGCTCACCGTGGCCCCTAATGAATCGGTCGCACTGGACCTGTCGTTTCAAGCCAACTTCTGACAGGGAACCGCTCATATTAACCGAAAGCCCAGGAAAGGTATTTACCCCCTTACCCCATGCCGAGCCATTAATTCGACTCCTTAACTTCTTTCAGACACCCGCCAGCAACAGCATCAGGTCTCGGCTATTTGAGCCCTCTAGAGTTAGAACGACGGCTCTGGGGGTCTTAACCTGGTGTCCATCAGATCCGGACCCGCTCATATGCAAGATGACTTCTAAACAATACAGGACACGAACAGGTCAAATTCTCTGGCTCTTACCAAAGAAAAGTCTTGGCATTTAACGCGAGGGTACCAGTTGCTGATACAAAGCTTGGGTTTCCTTCGCAATGGCAGCCCAGCTAAAAAGTTGTTCGGCTCGTTGGCGACCGGCTGTGGCAAACCGTTCACGCATTCCCCTGTCAGCCATCAGGCGATTGATGGCTGCAGCTAAATCCCGCTCGAACTGTTTTGGGCTTACTGGAGTAAAGGGAGATTCCGGCATTTGCTGGACAGGGACCAGGATCCCGGTTTCTCCATCTTCAACCACCTCTGGAATCCCCCCAACGGCTGATGCGACCACAGCCGTCTCACACGCCATCGCTTCAAGATTGATAATTCCAAATGGTTCATAGATAGAGGGACAACAAAAGACTGCAGCGTGTGAATAGAATTCGATCACGCTTTGTTTGTCCAGCATCTCGGGAATCCAGATCACGCCTGGTCGGTCGGCCGAGACTTCTTTGACAGCAGCCTCCATTTCCGCGGCGATTTCCGCGGTATCGGGCGCTCCGGCACAGAGAACTACCTGGAAGTCAGAATCGAAATACTTGATGCCTCGAACCAGATGTATGATTCCTTTCTGACGGGTAATTCGCCCGACAAATAAAACAAACGGCTTGGACGGATCTACCCCGTAGCGTCGAAGAGCGTCGGCCGATGGCTGCTTTTTATATTCCATTGGATCAATTCCATTATGGATGACCTTGATCTTCTCTTCAGCAATGCGAAAATGGTGAAGGATATCCTGTTTGGTTCCATACGAGACAGCGATCACGGCATCGGCCATTTCGAGGGCCGCCCGTTCCACCCAGGAGGAGAAATCATAACCACCCTTGAGCTGTTCCCGTTTCCAAGGGCGCAGCGGCTCTAAGGAATGAGTCGTGATGATGAGCGGGATCCCGTAATTCAACTTCGCTAAGATGCCACCAAGATGCGTATACCACGTATGACAGTGGACGAGATCGGCCTCAATGCCAAACGAGTTGAAGTTCAGCCCTCTCTGAACGGCACCAAAGACAGACTCCAAATATTTCGGACACCCGTAATCGATCTTCTCGACCTTAAACCCTCTGACGTGGAGGTTATGATGAGCCATATACTGATCACCAAAACACCGAACTTCCACCGGAAGAAGCTTGGCCAATTCCTTGCTCAGGTATTCCACGTGAACACCCGCTCCACCATAGGTGTAGGGTGGGTATTCGTTGCTGAGCATCAGAACTTTCATTTGGAGGGTTCCTTCTCTGACTCGGTTGATAAAGGCTTACGTCAATATTGGCGTCAGACCTTGCTTCCTGCGCCAACAGTCAACTGTAAAACCACGATATATCTAGCAGCCGAATCATGCAAGCCCACTGTCTACCCCATTTTTGAGAAGCAAAGCCAATAAGAAGCCAGGGACTGCCTCCTAAATTTTCCCCGTCATGGATGCGACCAGTTACTCCTCTATCGAAGATCTCCTGCCAGAACGTACCACCACAAGCCCTGGCATCCCATTCTTGGGACGCAAGAGCAAGAACTCACAGTAGCTCCCAACGAGACGATCTCACTGGAGCTGTCGTTTGCCCCTAACTCCTCAAAGTTAAAGACTCAGAATCTGGGGGCCAGAAAAGGTATCCGCCTCGAATGGCACTTACTTAGCGGCTACATAGGTGATGTGACGTACAAAAGGCTGATTCCAGTGATACGGTAGGGGCCTAAACACCATCGACCTTTCACCCGAGGAGTGAGCCTGCATGCAGCCGACGCATAACCCGCGTGCACAACAACAACGACGCATTCGCAGTCATATCCACCGCAGCAATGCGGATACGTTCTTCAACCTGTTGACACGCCCTGAGTTGTTGGGTGAGGTCGAGTCGCTGGTGCCGCAGCATCGGGAACGGATATTCCCCCCAACCGAGACCCTGTCGATGTTTCTCGCACAGGCGCTCAGTGCGGATCGGTCATGTCAGAACATCGTCAACGACACCGCTGTCAAACGCGTGACCCGAGGCCTGCCGCGGTGCAGTACGCATACCGGGGCCTATTGTCGTGCTCGACAACGCTTGCCGACGGAGATGCTCTCCACTCTGGTGCGACAGACCGGGCGACGGCTCACCGCACAGGCTCCTGAGCCATGGCGTTGGCGGGGTCGTCCGGTACGGCTGGTGGACGGCACGACCGTGGTGATGCCGGACACGCCAGCCAATCAGGCGGCCTATCCACAACCGCAGAGTCAGAAGCCTGGTCTGGGGTTCCCCTTGTGTCGGGTGGTGGGCATGCTGTGTCTTGGGAGCGGGGCGATGCTGAATGCGGCCATCGGCCGCTATCAGGGGAAGGGCGGCGATGAACAGACCCTCCTCCGTTCAATACTCGATACGTTGGAGCCTGGGGACCTGCTCGTGGGCGATGCCTTTTACGCGACGTATTTTCTGCTGTGCACCTTGCGCACACTGGGCATTGATGCGGTCTTTGAACAATACGGGGCGCGCCAACGCCGGACTGACTTTCGGTGCGGTCAACGATTGGGGCCGCGCGACCATCTGATCGTGCTGCACAAGCCGACCAGTAAACCTGACTGGATGACTCAGGCGGCCTACGATCAGGCACCCGCGACGCTGATGGTACGGGAACTGCGCACTGGCGGCAAAATCCTGGTGACGACGCTGCTGTGCCCCAAGGACACGCACAAGTCCGCCTTGAAGGCCCTGTTTCGAAGCCGATGGCATGTCGAGCTCGATTTGCGCAACATCAAGAGCACCTTAGGCATGGAGCAGTTGAGCTGTCAGACACCAACCATGGCCATCAAGGAGATCTGGGTTCATCTGTTGGCCTACAATCTGCTTCGGGTGCTGATGGCTCAGGCGGCATTCCTCACCGACTGGCTGCCACGCCAGCTCAGTTTCAAGCACGCCCTGCAACTCTGGAACGCTTGGGCTCATCATGGCTCTGGCATCGCCCATGATGAGCTGCCGTATGGCTTGTTGGCCCTGATCGTTCAGCAGCGCGTGGGCAACAGGCCAGGCCGTATTGAACCCAGGGCCATCAAGCGACGACCAAAACCCTACCCTCTGCTTATCAAGCCCCGTGCGGTCGCCAGAAAGGATGCCCGCAAATATGGCCATCCCAAGCAGCTTAAGTAAGTGCCATTCGGCTAAGGCCCTTATAGTGACGGTTGACGGTTAGGCAAAGTAGTTGGGGAGGCGGAAGAAAGAAAAAAAACGCCGATCTGTCTTGCCATCTTGCGATGGGGACAGATCGGCGTTTGAGCTAGGACAGGACTACCTAGGCTCCCAAGCGTGTAAATATCGGGAGAACAGGTGCCCAGATCGGATTGATGAGTCGTTCACCAGATTCGGTCCAAGACATCAACAATCCTGCGAAGCGCTGATCCGGATCGTGGAGAATGTCCACCAACCGCTGCACCTCCCACAGAACGTCCTTGGATTCGATGTGGATTTCAACGGTTTGACCAGGTTCAATGGCGCCTTCCTTGTCCATTGTCAGGCCTGCCGCTGCAACCAGCTCAGCAGGATAGTTTGGATCAAGCTTTGTTGCACCGAACGAGTTCGTAAACCGGATGCCGGCTGTTGTGAACTCTCCGATGGTGAGTGGTTCCGTGCCGTTATTGGTCGCAGTAAGCTGAAAACGGAGCGCACGACCAGGTACATCGTACTCGGCATGGATAACCTCCACCACGAACGGATTCGGCTTAATCGGCATCGGCTTGATCTTGGCCTCACCAGCCTGGAGAGGTACTGAGACAGGGTGCCGCGCATCCGCAGCCAAATACCCGACAGTGACCACAACCAGCACGAAGACCAACATAGCCGCTCCGAACTTCCGATCGATTGGGTCAAGGAGAATCTCGTCTCCATAGGCTGCAAGGACCCGAGCTCTGACCAAGTACATGGGGCGGATCATGTACCACCCGACCCAAAGAATGGCTACGGCTGCCCAGAATAGGTGCCACATGATACCCGTGGACACCCCCATCGTTTCCATGTCAAACGTTTCGCCAGTCAGCGTCTTCACATCATGGCGGAATTCCGAATAATTACCGGTGATGTCCATCCATCCACCAGGCCCTGCGATTGGACCCGCATCCTTCACTGCAAACATCGGATGGATATGGTGGTGGCCAGGAAGTCTCGCCTTTAGTGTGACGACATATTCGTAGTCACGGCCAATTTCCATTGGGCCGGAGACGAACATCGGAGTTCCATTGACTTTTGAGCTGAGACGCAAGAACACCGAACTGGGAGACCCGACGTTGATAAAGGTCCGGTGCGGTTTCACAACCGCGCGAGGCCAGTCTTCAGACAAATGAAACTTGCCCTTCAGCTCGGTTACCTGATTGATCGCGGTTGATTTCCCAACCCATTCAGTATCGTACCAATTTACAGTACGCATCCGGAGAAATGGTTCCTGCGAGCGCTCTCCATGAGCGAAAGCAGGCGTGGTATCAACAAACACTGGCGTCACGGCTAGTGTCGCCACCCCGCAGAATCCTATTACAAAGTGCTTGAAGAGGTGTTTAGCGTTCATGCTTTCCCCCCAGAGAGTTTTGCCTTGTCCTGGGTCGCGAGTGTCGCATAGGCGAACACATCGTAGACCTTCGTGGTTTTCTGTCTATCATCCGTGATGTAGAAGTAGGAGGTGCAGAAGAACTTCCCGAACTGCCACCAGAGGATGTACATCAAGGACGATGCGAATGCGGCGAAGAAGGCGGAAATCATGGTGCTGTGACCACCGAAGGTACGCAGCGAACCCACCTCGATCATTCGGATGTATTCCGGGGTACCGGTACGAACATACGCGAAGCCCATGTAGTCTGCCCAGGAGAGCAGCGTACCATCCACGACGATCGGTGTATGGCTATAGGCAAAGATGGCCCAGTTGGTCGGATAAAATAGAATCGCGAACATCCAGGCTCCGATGACGGCCGTCAACGTCCAGTTTCTAGTCAACAACAGCACGCAGTCCAGAACGATTGCACTGGGAAGCAGAGTAGACGGCATGACAAAGTTGACGGGGTAGTTCGACCACCACCACCAAGCAGCCCAGATAGTCACCCACTTCCCGGCAAGAAGCGCCAGAATACAGATGGTCGCCCCAAATGGCTGCCTGTAGTTCACCCAGTTGTAGTACTGAAGTGCAGCGCAGAAGGTAATGGCGGTGATTGGGGTGACAATCGGCCACCACTGACGATCCTTCCAGTCAATCCAGAAGTCCCAGTCTCCTGCGAGGAGATCGAAGTGCATGTGGAATGTTCCGACGATTGTGACAAACAAGATCGGAATAAAATAGATGTAGTCGATGTGCCTGGACATTGCGACGCCTTCAGGCGGCAATTTGGCAGCCTTAATAATCTCATCGGTTCTAAACATAACTGACATCCTCCGTCATTTTAGCCGGTGCAAAGGTGGCCCGACACGCTGTATGTGGTGCGCCAAAGCCACCTTTGAATTCCGACCCATAGTTATTTGAACTACTCGCCATTACTTTTAGTAGACGGACTTCGCGCCTGGGCCCACCTGGCTGGGGAACGGATCCAGGATGCTCTTGGGCGCATTGTTCCAGATCACATCCGCCAGGTTCGACATGCGGCTCACGATCTGGGCCGCCACGCCGCC
>JAOUMR010000046.1 GCA_029881435.1 Nitrospira sp. | reverse complement strand
CGCGTCAGGATGCCCCGCTGTGGTGGTGGCCCGCCAGGCGCAGCTGTTCCCCGCCTGGCCATCGTGATCTGAGCCCGTATGTTGCGCCTGAGGAGTCTGCCAACGACCTTACGTCCGGATTAGGGACTGCTCCTTCGGCTTGACAGTCCGCATTACCACATGTTAAATGAACCGTTCTTTAATTTCGGAGAAGAGATATGTACGCGATCGTTGAAACGGGTGGGAAGCAATATCGAGTCGAGGCCGGTGCTACGATTCAGGTTGCAAGCTTGCCAGGAGACGTGGGAGCTCAGATTGAGCTCAACCAAGTCCGTCTCATGCATGGCGAAGCCGGTCTCGTGATTGGACAACCGCTTATTGGTGGCGCGAAGGTTACAGCCGAAATTGTACGACACGGGCGGACTCGTTCGATCACCGTGTTCAAGAAGAAACGCCGCAAGAATTACCGCCGCACCCGCGGACACCGACAAGGATTCACCAAGCTGCTCATTACCAATATTGCGTCGGCTTAACGGGGACCAAGAGGACTTACCATGGCAACAAACAAGGGTGGCGGATCATCACGTAATGGCCGCGACAGTAATCCGCAGTATCTAGGCGTGAAAGCTTATGGCGGACAGACCGTAACGGCCGGCAGTATCATTGTCCGTCAGCGCGGCACCAAGTTTTTCCCAGGATTCAATGTGGACCTCGGACGGGATCATACGCTGTTTGCCAAGATGAGCGGCGTGGTCAAATTCGAAGGCGGGCGAGGCAGACGAAAAGTCAGCGTGTACCCTGGCCCAGCCAAATCCTGATTCTCCCTTTCCACTTCCTCTGCCCCAGCCCAGGCTGGGGAAATTCTCCCCGCCGCTTCGTCTCAGAGTTGGGTATACTTTCAGATCCTAACCAGTGAACCGTTCACAGAATGGTGCCACCGTATGTTCGTCGATGAAGTTCGCATCACCGTCCGAGCCGGACGCGGCGGAAACGGCATCTGCAGTTTCCGAAGGGAAATGTTTGTCCCACGTGGAGGTCCGGACGGCGGCGACGGCGGTCACGGTGGCGACATCATCATGACCGCATCTCATCGACTCACCACATTGCTTGATCTCCGCTACCAAAAACAGTATGAGGCTCAGGATGGACGAGCCGGAGGGGGCTCCAATTGCACAGGCCGGTCTGGTGAAGACACGACCATTATCGTCCCTGTCGGCACCATTGTCTCTGATGATCAGACCACGGAAATACTTGCCGATCTTATCGAAGATGGTCAAACCGCTGTCATCGCGCATGGGGGCCGTGGAGGGAAGGGAAACAGTAATTTCGCAACGTCCGTCAATCGAGTGCCGACAAAATGCACCCCCGGCACTCCGGGTGAAGAGCGTACCTTGCGGCTCGAACTCAAACTACTAGCCGATGTCGGGCTTGTCGGATTTCCGAATGCCGGCAAGTCAACACTTATTGCCGCGATTTCAGCGGCACGTCCAAAAATTGCCGATTATCCCTTCACCACACTCATTCCCAATCTTGGTGTTGTTCGCTGGGGATCGCATCGCAGCCTCGTCGGGGCCGATATTCCAGGTTTGATCGAAGGAGCCCATGAAGGAAAGGGTCTCGGTGTCCAATTCCTCCGCCACATTCAACGCACCGCGTTCTTGCTGCATTTGATTGATGTGTCTGAGTGGGCGACTGAAGATCCCATCGCCAGTTTTGAGACGCTGCGTCGTGAACTGGCAGCCTACGACCCAGCTCTTTCCCATCGCCCATTTTCCGTCGTGGCAACGAAGATCGATGTGGTCGGCACAAGTGAACGGCTTAGTAAACTGCGAACGTATTGTCAGCATGAAGGTTATCCTTGCTTGGCGATTTCGGCTGCCGCCAACAAAGGCTTGAATGACCTCATCACCTACGTCGGAAAGCAAGTTGATACACTACGAAAGATGCCATGCGAGACGAGCTCTTAGCAGAGGCCAAACGGATCGTCATTAAGATCGGGAGCAGTCTGATCGCGTCGCGCGAGGAGGGCCTCCATCCTGAGCACATTGAGCGGTTGGCGAATGAGATCGCCGCGCTCCGAACGCAGGGCAGGGAGATTCTCATCGTCTCATCCGGTGCCATCGTCTCGGGGATCCGCAAATTGAGGCTGAAAGACTATCCCAAAAGCCTTCCGGTCAAACAGGCGGCAGCAGCTGTCGGACAAAGTCGACTGATATGGGCCTATGAAAAGGCCTTCGAGCGCCTGTCGATTCAAGTGGCTCAGATTCTTCTCACTCACCACGACCTCGCCGATCGCCGTCGCTTTCTCAATGCACGTCATACCCTTTCCGTACTGATCGGGTTTGGCATTATCCCTATAATCAACGAAAATGATACGGTCGCGGTCGATGAAATTCGAGTCGGTGATAACGACACCCTCGCGAGCGAAGTTGCGCACCTCGCCGATGCAGATTTGTTGGTGATTCTCTCGGATGTCGACGGTTTGTACACGGACGATCCTCGCAAGAATCCCGCTGCCACGCTGATCCCACTCGTTCCTGACATTACTCCGGACATCGAACGGCTGGCAGGGGCTCCCAGCACGTTTGAAGGCACGGGCGGGATGGCCACCAAGCTACGGGCAGCCAAGAAAGTCGCAGAGTATGGGATTCCAACGTTGATTCTCAACGGCGCGCGAGCCGAACTTCTGCCGACCGTCCTCAGAGGGAAACCAGGGGGAAGCCTTTTTCTTGCGAAAGAACGCCGCTTGAACAGCCGCAAACATTGGATTGCCTTCACGTTGCGCTCCCGTGGCCAGGTGCACCTCGACCAGGGAGCGGTTGACGCCTTGAGCACACGAGGCAGAAGCCTGCTCGCATCAGGCATCCTCCAGGTCACCGGTCTGTTCGAGGCGGGAGATCCGGTCAGTTGCTTCACGCCTGACGGGAAGGAATTTGCAAAAGGCCTTGTGAACTTTTCATCCGACTCGCTCCATCAGATGAAAGGTCTCAAGACCGCGGTGATTCAAGAGCAGTTCGGTCCGCAGGAGTATGAGGAAGTCATCCATCGAGACAATCTCGTCATTCTCTAGCGCCTTGTGTGCCAAGTCTTAAGTCATGGATCGCCCTACAACTGAACACTCAACAGCCGTCGCGCAAGACGCACCGTCGGAACGCCTCGGCCTATTCGGAGGTAGTTTCAATCCCATTCACAACGGCCACCTGGCAATTGCACGTGCCGTACGAGAACGCATGAAGCTCTCTCGCATTCTCTTCATCCCGACCGGCGACCCGCCTCACAAACAGAACCAATCCCTAGCTCCCGCACCAGTCCGCTTTGAAATGGTGCGCCTCGCAATCGCCGACACTCCGGTTTTCACTGTATCGCCCATAGAAGTCCATCGCACAGGGAAATCGTACTCCATCGACACCGTTCGTGAAATACGAGGACAGTGCGGCCGATCCTGTCAGCTCTTTTTTATCATTGGACTTGATGCATTCCTCGAATTCCCGACATGGAGAGCGCCCGACGAGATCTTGAAGATGTGCCACTTCGTGGTCGTACCTCGCCCGGGGCGATCATTCACAACCCTTGCCGAGATACCTCTATTCAAAAACCAGGACCCGGAGCCGCTAGGGCAGCTCGATGTCGGTATCATTGACAGAGTTGAAATTATGATCCCTGAGGCCTTAGGGATCACCTGTTTGTCGATCCCTCCCTGCCCGATCTCGGCTTCAGAAATCAGACGGAGAGTTCGGAATGGACGACCACTGGTAAATATGTTGCCGCTCTCGGTAGAATCTTATATACTTCAGCATAGCCTTTATCAGGAGGACCGCAATCGCACGCGCATCTAAGGCCACCGCCCTTGCCGCAGCTCGGGCGATGCTCGAGAAAAAGGCCTTGGATGTCCAAGTCCTCCACGTCGCCCCGCTGACCTCGATCGCTGATTACTTAGTTATTGGATCGGCTGAATCTGACAGGCAAACGCGCGCAGTTGCCGACTCCATTGTTGACGAACTCTCTCGTATAGGCCAACGGCCGCTGAGCATCGAAGGTACGGCATCAGGCCAGTGGGTCCTCATTGACTTTGGCGATGTTGTTACCCATGTCATGAGACAGGACTCCCGAGCGCACTATGCGCTTGAGCGTCTGTGGAGCGACGCACAGCGGGTTCCTATTCCTGACGAATCGTCGACCCCAACCGCCCCGCCGAAACGACGCCTCGTCAGGAAGGCAAGCCCACAAGAGACGGTGTAGGCTATGTTCAAGCTGTTGATCAGCATTTTCCTCATCAGCGCCGGGCTGTTCCTCTACAGTTACTTCCGTGAACTCAACCCTGGGTTCGTGGTGATCCACACCAGCCCCGGTGCCGAGTTTGAACTCAGTCCGGTCACGCTCATGCTGATTTCCATGGCATTCGGAGCGGTCCTCGCGACGTTCGCCGTCGGGCTGCAACAAACAGCGCACCTCATTTTGAACTGGCGGACCAACCGTCTGGTCCGTCGAAAAGAGAAGGTCGATTCCCTCCATCGAGACGGAACCCATGCGTTCATGTCGAAGCGGACCTTGGAGGCAATCACCCTCTTTGAAAAGGCCTTGGCCATCGACCCAAATCGCGTCGATTCACTCCTGTGGCTGGGGAATATCTATCGTTCCGAGCTCAACTTTCCAGAAGCCGTTCGACTCCATCAACACGCGCATCGCGTCGAAGATCGAAACATCGAGGTATTGCTTGAGCTCGCCAAGGATTTAGAGGATGCCAAACGGTATGAAGAAGCGCTCCAGGCCCTGCAAAAGATTCTCAAGATCGAACCTGACAACTTGACGGCGTTAATCCGAAAGCGAGATTTGAACATCCGGATGGAGCGATGGAGTGAAGCACTCGAAATCCAGCATCGTTTGCTCAAGGCCAATCTTCCCGCCGCGGAAAAACCACCGGAAGCCGCGCTGTTGGTCGGATGCATGTATGAAGTTGGACGACAACTGCTCGAGCGGGGGCACCCCGATAAAGCGAGACGATACTTCAGGGGCGCCATCAAAAAGGATCGTAGTTTTCTTCCTGCCTATATCGGGATGGGCGAAATTCTGATCCATGAAGGAAAGACAAAAGACGCCGTCGAAATACTCAAGAAAGTCTACTCACGGACACGAAGCGTCATCATTCTGCATCGGTTGGAAGAGCTGTTCTTAGACCAAGGCGAACCCAGCGAAATCATCCGTGTCTATCAGGAGGCGCTGCAGCATAATCCACAGAATCCCGTCCTGCAATTCTATTTGGGCAAACTCTATTATCGGCTGGAAATGGTGGATGAAGCCTTCGATCTCCTTTCAACGATTGAAGGTCCACAAGATCACTTATTGGACTACCACAAGATCATGGCCAACCTTTATTTGCGCAAGCAACATTTCGAGGAAGCTATTGTCGAATTGAAGAAGGCCCTTAGTTTCAAGAAACGAGTCGTGGTCCCCTATATCTGCACGCAGTGCCAGCAGGAGTCGGTCGAATGGACGGGCCGATGCCGCCGCTGTGCCAAGTGGAACACGCTCACCGCTCTCCCCTGGCTCGAGGCGGGCCAAGCCAGAGACCGGCCGGACGGCGAGTCCTCGTCCGTTCCATCCGTTCCCTATCAAGGCATTGCTTCTCCATTTGAAACCGTGTAGGTTTCCCGCCAGTGTCCGCTGAGAGTTTGGCCTGGCGAGTGTGTGGACCTTCTCCCCCTCGATTCGACAGATCAGAAATTCAGCGGATCAGCACTACATCGCAATTTTTTGAGGACTCCATGAGTTACATGACGTTGGCAGACAAGGCACTCCAGGACGAACCCCTTACCAGGGCAGAATGCCATTCTGTCCTGGATACACCGAATGACGATCTACTCCCATTGCTCCACGCCGCGTTCCACGTGCGCTCCAAATATTTCGGCCGCACAGTCCGTCTGCAAATGCTGCAGAACGCTAAAAGCGGGGCCTGCCAGGAAGACTGTCACTACTGTTCACAGTCATCGATTTCGACAGCACCGATCGAACGGTACAATCTACTCCCACAGAGACAGATGATCGACGGCGCCCGGCAAGCCGCCGCCTCCAAAGCCCAACGCTATTGCATCGTCATCAGCGGGCGCAGTCCGTTGGATCGGGAAATCGATGAAATCGCCGGAGCCGTTCGCTCGATTAAACAGGAAGTTCCGATTCAGATTTGCTGTTCCCTCGGCCTGATGAACGAATCCCAAGCCAAGCGGCTGAAAGCCGCCGGCGTCGATCGGGTGAATCACAACTTGAACACCAGCGAGGCGTTCCATTCGTCAATCTGCACCACCCATACATTTCAAGACCGGCTGGCGACGATCAAGAACGCGCGTGCGGCGGGATTGGAAATTTGCTCGGGCGGCATCGTCGGTATGGGCGAGAGCGACGAAGACCTGATCGACCTGGCAACAGCCTTGCGGGAGGTTAAGCCGGATTCCATTCCCCTGAACACCCTCCATCCTGTCGCCGGCACACCATTAGAAAATTGCGACCAGCTGACTCCGCAACGCTGCTTAAAAGTGCTCTGCCTCTTCCGATTCCTCCATCCTCGAACAGAAATCCGCATCGCGGGGGGTCGGGAGCACAACTTGCGCAGTTTGCAACCCCTTGCCCTCTACCCAGCCGACTCCGTCTTTGTGAACGGGTACCTGACGACTCCAGGCGCACCAGCTCCCGAAGTCTGGGGCATGATCGAAGATCTCGGCTTCACCATCGAAGTGGATTACCAACAGCCTGTCGCTGGCTGATTGACTTCATTGTTGTCATCCGATATCGCGTTGACGCGAAGAGCTTCTATCATCGATCGGCAAGGACCCGACGGAGGAAGCCTCGATGAAATGCGTCATCTGCAAAACCGGGCAAACGAAACCAGGGAAGGCAACGGTCACGCTAGAGCGTCAGGAGACGACACTGGTGATAAAAAATGTCCCCGCAGAGGTGTGTACGAACTGCGGAGAGGAATACGTGGACGATAAGGCAGCATCGCGGTTATTGAAAACCGCAGAGGATGTAGCCCAACGAGGTGTTCTGGTGGACGTTCGATCATACGAAGCGGCTTGACGTCCTGCGCCGCTTTGATCGCAGTTGGAGAAACTTTCATGCCTTGTATCGCCCCCTTGCCGATGCATGGGCAATCTATGATAATTCTGAACCTGCCCCACAGCTGCTGGAGAAAGTCACATGAAGACAAAGCGGCAGACGGAAAACACACGATTTGTGCAGAGCGTCGGGCGCGCACTCCGCCGAGCGGCTAAGGCGGCTCGAAAAACCGCCAAGATGCATGGCATACCTATCTACGTGTGGGAAAACGGCAAAGTGGTGGCGAAGAAACCCTGAACTTCCTGACCATTGTTCACCAAGCCTTTCTTGCGCACAGAGATGGCCGAACAAGGTAATACGCATGCCACCTCCCACGCTAACCTCGGGCCTCAAGCTGTCTTTGGATCCGTCTAAACGTTGTTAAGGGTCGAGATGACTGTTGGTGGTATCTTCGAGTTACGCACCCCTCGAGCGCTACTCGATAAGGCTGTCCATGACCTCGAGCGGTTGCGCCAAGACCCAACGGACGCTTACGCCGCGCTTGACTTTTTCGTAACTGCGAGGCACCTGCCTGACTGGATATTTCCTGACGATACGGTGAACCGCGACACTCTATTCCACTCGCACGTCGAACTGCGTATCTGTCGCCACATTGCAGACAGCGGGAAGCGCTACATCGTAAAGGGCCCCGCAACATAAGCAAGTAAGGGCAACGGACGGTACACAGAGCGCTTGGGGTAATTCATGGGGCCGAGTGTGGGGTGATTCATGGGGGAGACTTGACCTTCTTATCAGGCTGGATCCAGCAGACCCCGACACATGTACTTCTGGAACGGATATATCGGCTTTGGAACTTGCGGAAAAGACGCTTGCCATTCTGCAGAAGTTCACCCCCTAACAATCGGTTGGAGCGGCAGCGCCAGAATAACAAGGTACCGGAAGTCTTTTATACCAACGTCAATCACGAGCTGGTCACTGATGGCTGATACTGGTGGTATCAGGACTGTTGCGCCAGGTGAGGGAAGCATCATCAGGGATGCCGTTACAACATCCGTTTGAGCGAGCAGTAGAGCGCACAACCTTGGGCGACCATCCCAGTCACCAGCAACCCAAGTGGGGTTTGGAGCCGATGGGAGTCAGGATGATCGAGCCCACACAATCCGATGACGAACCCAAGGGCCATGGCGATGATTCCGACGGATCGCGCGATGCTGCCGTTCAGCTGGAGCTATTGTTCTGAGTGCGTGTCCGTTTAGGCCTGAACATCGATGAAAGGGATTTGGCCGCCTGAAGGCGAAATTGGAAGCCCAACGGGGCTTCATAAGAATCCGGCAGGGCTGGACAACATGAGAACACGGAGCTACGATGAATAAGACTTACTTGATGAGGCTAAATGATGAGCGAATTGATCTTCGTCGTTGAAGAAGCGCCTGAGGGTGGGTTTATCGCACGCGCGCTTGGCCAATCAATCTTTAGTGAAGCCAATACCCTGGCTGAATTGCCTGCGAAGGTGAGGGACGCAGTCCGCTGTCACTTTGAGGAAGGGAAAGGCCCAAAGGTTGTTCGCCTGCACCATGTCCGCGAAGAAGTCATCGCTGTATGAGACATCTCAATGACAAATGGATGTGGGCAAGTATGACTACTGCCTCACTAAAAATCTCACCGAACGATTATCACGGTCTACTCGGCCCGACAATCCGGAACCTCACCTCATCCACATACGAATAAGCTGAGGTCTGTTCTCCTGCGAAGAGCCCGCAGCGGTAATAACCCGGAGTCCAGCCGGTTTTCGGAGGAGTGAGGAGAAAATAGCCAGAGCGATCGTTCATGGCGGTCATGACGCGATCCTGAACGGTTGTTTGCGGATCTTCGGTCATCTCGCGCGTTTCCGGAGCACATCGTGCGGTCAACAGCACGGCCTCGAACGAATCCGACAGCAGCTTAAACACTAAATAAATTTCGGACTGGGTGCTTGGAAACGTGTCGCTTGGATTCAACGGGATGAACTCGTGGGCGCCGGTGGGAAAGTCGTCCCGCACCACTTTACTGGACGGAATCACATACCGAAACCAGCTAAAATCAGCATCCCGCCCGGCGATCGCCACACCGGCATCCAACGTCTTCTGTGGCTTCACCTTTTCTATTGCCTTGGCAAAGAAGGCTTCTTCCGATCGAGCGAGAGTGCGCGCTCTCAATTCCTTCTCCCTTTTCGCCTCTTCTTCTTTCAGTTTCACCAGCTCAGGAACGTGAGGTTTCACCTTCTCCAGCCAACGCGCAATCTTGTCCTTCGCCAACACGCGAGTCCCGGCTGGAAAAGCAATTCCCTTGTTGGCCTCTTCAAACTCGACAGCCGCGTCATACAGAATCTGAAAGTGAACAAAGGCGTCTTCCCACCGTTCCAACTCCACGTAGCACTGTCCCATCCGATAGGTCGTATCCGCGAAGTCTTCCTCCTTCGGGTTGAGGTTCGACATGTTCCCGAATACGTCGAGCGCTTCTTCACACCGGTTCAATTGCATGAGGGTGAGTCCGAGCTGCTGGGTCGCAACGGGATCGCTGGGGTTGAGTTCCAGCAACTTTCGATACACCGGTTCCACCTCTTGGTAGCGGCCGGCTTCAAACAACTTCCACGCATCCGACCGAAGAGAGGCCCATTCTTTCAACTGATCCGCCGTGGCTTCAGGAGTCAGTACTCGCTTGAAGCGTCGCCCTCGATCCATCGACTCATAGAGTTGCGCAAGTTGATTCTTGGCCGGAAGCTCCAGCGGTGAACCTGGGGTCACATGTTGCAGCACATAGTGCAGGGCAGCGTCGGCGCCTGCATAATCCAGCACGTCAAACCGGGCGCGAGCGAGAGCCAACCGCCAACCAAGTAAACCCGGCATCAGCTCCACCGCCCGTTTGTAGGATTCCAGTGATTCTTCCAACCGATCGAGCTTCCGCAGTTCTAGCGCCAGTCGCCAATGGATGAGTGGATTGCTCGCCTCAATTTGGGCAATGCTCTGCAACTCCGAGATTGCCTCATCCTCTCGTCCCCACCGCACCAACACCCCCCACTTCGCCCAGTGGGTATCCAGGGCCGTGGGGTCGGCGGCAAGGGCTTGATCGTACGCTTGCACCGCCTCCTGTGAGTCTCGAAACGTAGAGAGAATATCCCCGCGCAATTTGTGCAGCACGGGGGCTTCAGGATGGTCATGGATACCCCGATCGAGCAGCTCAAGCGCAGCAATCACGGCGCCGCTGTCCCAGGTGGCCTTAGCCTTTCCAGCCACCGTCTCGACTGAGAGGACAACCCTCTCCTCGGCTAGTACGGGGACGCCTATCACAAATGCCAGCGTATGCAGCAGACCGAAAAAAACTGTTACGGGGTGGGACCGTAGACACTCCAGGATGTTCGGCACCTCACACGTCAAGGGTTGGCTCCCACTCGATGGCTGACCCACTGATTGTGGATCACTATACCAAGAAGCCTTGGCATGGTGAAATGGAACACACGTCCTGATCAGGCTGGCATGGAGTTCAACCAAGACTCCACTCAGCGGAAGGGTCTTCATTACCCACACCCCTGAGTCTGTCACCCGAACTCTTCTTTAGAGAAGGGCCTGGGTGGCAAGCACTCCTCCCAGGCCCATTCTCCTATTTCCGTTCAATCTGGATCGACACCGGCACCGGATTCGACACGATGTCGTAGACCGGCGAGAATTTCGCCAGCTCCTCCAATTGCTCAGGTGACGCATCGGACTTTACCTTGAACTTGACGCGAATCTCCTTATACCCTCGACGGACCTGGTCAGAGAGACCCAGAAAACCATGCAGATCGAGGTCCCCCTCCAACCGCGACTCCACCGATTCAAGCCTAATCCCCCGCGCCGCCGCGTGGTACACAAGTGAGGTGGTTACGCAAGCCGCCAATGCATGCAACACGAACTCAACTGGGTTGGCCCCCTTGTCCTGTCCAAGCAACACAGGTGGCTCGTCCGCATCGAGCACGAACGGATTCGTACGCGACGTATCCTCCTGTCCAGCTGCATAGAATCCCCGGATCGTGGACTGATTATGGCCGCCGCTCACCCACCGATTGATGGCTCGGAACTGTGACTTGGCCTCCCCTGGATCCTTCAGCACGGCCTGGATCGTCTGGCCCAAGCGCTCCACATCGACGCCATTAATGACCCTACTCATTGTTGCCTGTGACATGTGTGCTCCTCCTTCTTGCTTGCACTGGTTAATGACATATTGCCGAAAGAAAAGCCGGTCGGCACTCCGGTATATCGATTTCCAGTTCATCCATGCACCCGCTCGAGCCACAATCGCTGAAACACCTCACCGCAGGGTGGTATGACGGTCTGACGCCAAAAGAACCTGCGTGCGACGAGATCCAACGATAACGGCTGCCGACGATTCCACGGGGTCAACGACAACACTCGCGCCAGAAAACAGTACCCAACACCGACCCTGGCACTCGTTCCGACCAGCTGTACCCAGTGAATCCATTGGAGGGATCCCCACAATCCCGCAAGCAACAGTCCCAAATAGGCGACCCGCACCTGCACTGGGAACGAGGCAATGTCTTGTGTCAGCCGAATCACATGGGTGATTTGAACGGCGCACAACAACATCGCCAGATACAGTCCCGCCCTCCATCCCAGGAGACCGGCGCCGAGTAATCCCACCGTCATGAACCAGTACCACCAGCTAAGATCTCGACTCGTCGTCATCTTCCACCTCTTTATGCTCATCACTGCGCTGATGCAGTACCACAGAGCAGTATCGATGCCAGGCCTCAAGAATCAGTCTGCGTGATTGATTTTCAATAGGTTGTAGAGCTGATGGCGCAAAAGTCCACCTCATGAGATTTCACGACTCGCGAAATATCACAAATACATTTACGAGATTTCACAAAGGAGGATGCTTCGGGAAAGGAGATCGACGAGAATCAGGCAACTAGATCAACGTGCGGGAGGCTTGTGAATCTTGAGCGCTTTCATACGGGAGGATAGGGTTGAGGCATTAAGGCCCAGCAGTTTTGCCGCGCCATGTTCACCCGAAACTTTCCACTTCGCGGCATCGAGTGCACGGAGGATATTGTTGCGCTCCAATTCCTCCAGCTCCTTCGCAGTACGGATGGTTCCTGTCGCTGGCTCGCTGGTTCCGTTCACCAAGGAGGCCGGTGCGGTTGGTTCAGGCAACGCCCGCTCAAAATTTAACCGGCCATCGGTCGACGTGATCACCGCACGTTCGATCACGTTCTGCAGCTCTCGCACGTTCCCGGGCCAGCTATAGGCCTTGAGGCGACGGGCACCGTCTTCTGTCAGTGGAGCGATAGAGCGGACCATTTTAAAAGCACATTGCTGGGCAAAGACCGTGGCCAGACGGACTACGTCATCGCCGCGATCCCGGAGAGGCGGCAGGACCACGGGAAAGACATTCAAGCGATAGTACAGGTCCTCACGAAATGCGCCCTTTTGGACGGCCTTTGCTAAATCCCGATTCGTCGCTGCCAACACACGCACATTGACCTTTTTCGTCATGGAACTCCCAACTGGATCGAACTCGCCTTCTTGCAGCACGCGGAGCAGTTTGGCTTGAAGATCGAGCGGTAATTCTCCAACCTCATCGAGAAAGATCGTTCCCCCTGTCGGCCAGAGTGAACCGCCCCTCGCGCTTCTTCGTCGCCCCGGTGAAGGCACCGGGTTCATGACCGAAGAATTCACTTTCGATCAACGTAGAGGGGATGGCGGCACAATTGACGATCACCAGAGGCCGTTCGCGCCGGTTGCTGGCAGCATGGATTGCGCGCGCGACTAGCTCCTTGCCGGTTCCAGTCTCGCCCATAATCAGGACCGTCGTGTCGGTTCCCGCGACTTGGTTGATATCGCGAAGCACATGCTTGAGCGTCTGACTCTCTCCCATCAGTGCGCCATCCTGATGCAGCGCCTGGAGTTCTTCTCGAAGGAGTTCGGCTTCGGCGGTGAGCGACTGAATTTTCTGCTCCGCCTCCATCCGATCGTGGATATTTCTGAGGATCAGCGTCGTGAATCGAGCGCGGTGCATCTCGAAGCGAGACAGCGTCGCTTCCGCCGGAAAAGATTCTCCTCCGGGGCATCGCGCCGTCAGCCCGCCTGGAATCCAGAGCGACCGCCGACCCTCCGGACGAGTGTCTAGTTCGCCGATCAACCGAATCAAGCGCGCAGCGTCCGCCTCGGTGACAAATCCTCGAAAGTCTTGGCCAACCATCTTGTCGGCTTTGCATTGAAATACGGTTTCAGCCGCGGGGTTCACCTGGCTGATGCGGAGGTGTTCATCCAGTTCGAGAATGGCGTCCATCGCACTCCCCAACAATCGCCCGACCTTTTCTTCTCGTTCCCGCACCTCCGTTTCCGCGCGTAATCGCTGCAGTTCGGCGGCGGCCCGCGCCGCAAATATTCGAAAGATGGCATGGACGTGCGGCTCAACAGGAATAGGCCGTCGATCGATCACGGCCATATGGCCAAGAATGCGGCCATCGATATCCAGTAGCGGCATGCCCATATAGCTGACGGCCTTGTTTTGCTTGAGTTCTTCCTCTTCTGGATAGATCTCCAACACGTTGTCGGGAAAGTGGATCAACTGGACCTTGTCGATCACCTCCTCGCAGGGAGTCCCCGCGATGCCAATCTCGTAATCCTGTACCCAGTGTCCTTCCATCCAGAATGCGAGAGCTCGAAGCCGCCGCGTCTCAGGGAAATATTCCGTCACCCAGGCTCCATGTGTGCTGAGAGCCTTGGCAAGGTTCTGCACCAGAGCCTCAAAGAACCGTTGGCCGGTTTCCGTGGCAGTGCCTTCGAGGATCGCACGGAGGGCAGCGTCGGTTTCAAGATCCTGGAGGGGCTTGGAAGAATCGGACGACGAAGGTGCCATTGGGCGGAAGTATGAATCGAGATGTGACGTCTTGCAAGAGGCACGTGCTCCTCGTCAGCACGGCCGTGTCGTGGGAAGCGAGCGGACCATGCTACACTGCCTTGGCATGTTCGATGTTATTCTCTACCAGCCCGAGATTCCTCCCAACACCGGCAATATCATCCGTCTCTGCGCCAACAGCGGCGTGAGGCTACACCTCGTCAAGCCGTTAGGATTCTCGCTGGACGACAAACAGCTGTTGCGCGCTGGACTGGACTATCATGAGTTTGCCGCGCTCAGCGTCTACGAGAGCTGGACTGAGTGCGAGAACCACTTCACGGCTCACCGCCTCTTTGCCCTCTCAACGCGCAACACGCAACGGTACGATCGTGTCGCCTATGCCGAGGGCGATGCCTTTCTGTTCGGTCCTGAGACACGCGGCCTCCCGACCACACTGCTTGAATCGTTTGCGGAGGAGCGGCGCATCCGTCTGCCGATGCGCCCTAAGAGTCGCAGCCTCAATCTTTCGAATGCCGTTGCGGTGGTCGTATTCGAGGCATGGCGGCAAATCGGATTCACAAACGGGCTGTAACGGCTATTTATGGTGCGACAGGCTACTTGATGGCATCGGCATTTTCCCACGCGTTCGTTGCCCTAGCATTAGGAAAAACTTCCCGCCATCCAAGCATGACCTGGAAGGTCCTGTTTCTTGGCATGGCCTGCTCAATCGTCCCGGATCTCGACGTCGTCGGCTTTTCTTTCGGCATTCGATACGGCGATCTCTGGGGACACCGCGGCTTGACGCATTCCATTTTCTTCGCGTGCCTGCTGAGTGCCGTTCTCGTGAGGCTCTGGTACTGGAGGGTAACGACTTCCGCAAAGGTAACGTTATCTGTCTATTTCTTCTGCTGCACTGCTTCCCATGGCGTACTCGACGCCATGACCGATGGGGGCCTAGGGGTCGCGTTTTTCTCACCGTTCGATACAAGCCGGTACTTCTTCACGTATCGTCCGGTCGCTGTCTCTCCCATCGGTATCGGGGACTTTTTCACTGGAGAGGCATTCCGGATTCTGGCCAGCGAAGCCACATGGATCTGGCTCCCGACTATTGTGATATTCCTCATTCTGCGAGGGTTTCAGCAGATGTGGCTCTGGAGACCATCCCACAATAGTCATAGGCCGCCGCGACCAGGCGAATCAGCGAAAGACTAACCGAGCGGCAGTTACATGATCAATTCTGCGAGCCCATAAACTGGCATTTTCTTACCCCCATACTCCAGCTCACCGGTCACGACCGCCATCGAGAAGCCGCCGATCGCCCAGTTCCCGATGCTGGTCCTGCTTAACTGTTTCAGGATCACTACAGCCTGTCCCTTGGGGCCTGTCCAGGTCACGCGCCAGGAGGTCGGCCATTTATAAAAGCCCCAGGCCAACTCTCGGCCAAGCACCTCCACGTTCATGTCCTTCATCATGCCAGTCTCGTTATTCAATGCCATAAATCCATCACGAAATCCCATCAATAGCGCAAGGCGCTCACTCTTATGACTATGGAGATAGAGATCGCCATCTGTCCCCACCTTCAGATAAAAACCTTGATATTCATTCCACATGTCCCAGTAGGTATGGGTCAGTCGGTTGAAGTTCGGCATTATGAAGGACTCATAGACCACCCGCCCTGGGATCGTTCGGCCTTGCCAGCTCAAGACCGCCTGGGCTGTTCCCATGGAGACCGAGGCGCCGTCATGCCGTGTGCGAGTTCGTCGTACGATTGGGGGAATCTTCAACGACAGCCGATTACTTTCGCTCACAATCGCCATACCGGTGTATGGCATGCCGGCAAATCGAAAGGATGGCGACTGCGGAATGGTCTTGAGCTCCTTGCCGGAGTTGTCGTACCGCCCACTCCCCTCGAGCTCTACCCATCCCTGCTTGTCGTCATGAAGCAGGACAAGGTGTTCGGCTTGATAGGCGTCCCCATCTCGTCCTCGACTGTTATCGAGCGCAAAGGCGACCTGTCCTTGGGTATCCTGTCCGATGAAGGAAAAATAATCGGAGACGTAGATCAGTTCCGTACCGGGAAAATCATCAAGCGACCGAACGGTCGGCGAGTCGGTTTGAGCCGTCGCTGCGAGAAAAACCAACGCAAGCCCCAGGCAGAGGCATATTCTTAGAATGGCAGTCATGTGATCGCACCAATGACCTTTGACCTTGCACTCTGATCCAGAACTAGGGCGAACGCAACTCAGGGAGAGAGGCAACCGCGAAAACGCGCACGACGTTCTACTCTGATCGATTACTCAATGGAAGTATCAGCTAGATGCCATTATACTTGACTTATGTCTTGTATTATTGCTATCAGTCTTCATGGATCTTGCTACCCAGTCAGAGCGACCTCAGCCGCAGTATTCGAATCATCTCAAGATCCTGCGCACACACAGGGGCTTTTCTCAGGGAGAGCTCGCCGGTCGCGCAGGCATTACCCGACAAGCCGTGTCGTCCATTGAATCAAATCTGTATTTGCCGACGACCGCCGTTGCGCTTCAGCTAGCTGCAGTCCTGGCCTGTCGCGTGGAAGATCTGTTCAGCCTGGTCCCGTCAGAAGAATTCATTGAAGGCACGCTAATCAGCCATCTTCCACCTCAAGGACAGGCACAACCTCATTCGATCCGCGTGAAAGTCTCAACCGTTGGGACACGAACCATTGTGCGAGCTGTCAGCGAGCTGGGGGACCAATTCTCCTTTGCAGTTCCTGCCGACGGTTATGTCACCGAGCCGCATGGCAAGCTGTCCGGCACCACGGTCCGCGTGAAGCTCTCCCGTGATCGTGAGGCGATCCAACAGGAAATCTCCGTGGCTGGATGCGATCCAGCAATTTTTCTCCTCGGTGAACACCTGCGGCGACAGAAAGATCGGACGTCTGTCGTCGGCTGGACCATGGGAAGCATGACCGCGCTCCAGGCCCTCCAGCGAGGTGAAGTCCATGTCGCCGGCATGCATCTGGTCGATCCGGCGAGCGGTGAGTCCAATATGCCGTTCCTTCGGCGGTCGCTGAAAGGATCTGGTCACGAAGTCGTGACGTTCGCGACCTGGGAAGAAGGATTCCTCGTTCGCCCAGGCAATCCGCTCTCGATTCGCACGACCGCGGATCTGACTGAACCGACTGTGAGACTGGTCAATCGCGAAAAGGGCTCTGGAGCCAGACTCCTTCTCGATCAACGATTACAAGCAGCCGGAATCGCGGCGAAGCACATTCGAGGATATGACTGCATCGCATTCACGCATTTTGAAGTCGCGAGGGTGATTGCAACTGGCCAAGCAGACGTCGGAATTGGGATTCGGTCCGCTGCACAGCATTTCAATGTAGATTTCGTGCCACTGCAGGCAGCGCGGTACGATCTTGTCGTCCCGAAAACCTATCTCAAGTCCCACCCCACGCTGACACGCCTGTTTGATACGCTTGCCAGTCGCCCGTTTCGGAACGAGATCGAAGCCCTGGGCGGCTACGATACCAGCGACATGGGAAAAACGCATGCACTGCGGGCAAGATGAAATTGGGCTCTTGGTGAAACACATAGAAGAAGACAAGCGTGTCGGAATCTGCGGTACCTCAGCGATAGGAATCGCGATGATAATCGCAACAGGCATGGCGCTAGCTGAGGAGCAACCGGCTGGACCACCCTCTCCTCCCACAACTGGATCCGCGTCAACGGTTCTTGATGCGATCTCCGGCATCAAGCAACGAGCAGACGCTCAAAGAGGAAATAACTGGATTGAACTAGCGGACGCAGTGCTCATTCAGAGGGTGAACGGAGACTGGAGCCGTTACTTACGAACCACCCTGCGCCTCCCTGACTGGATCGACCTAGGTCTTGAAAACCGGACCAGATTTGAAACCTATGATCACCCCTGGCGGACGAGCCAGAGCATAGGAAACGGGAGCGCAGATCCCCAAATTGCTCTCCGATCCAGGCTTCGATTCGGATTGGGAGGCAATGGCCCAATCCGATTTCTCTTTGAGGGGCAGGACGCGCGGGCCTATTTAAATAAGGACTCTGGAGATTTTCGAGATACCACAACAGTCAACGAATTCGACATCTTGCAACTATTCGGATCATTGACCGTGAACAATGTCATGGGAACCGGATTACGCACCGATTTTCATTTTGGACGCATGACGATGGACTTTGGTCGTCGACGGCTGATTGCACGCAATGATTTTCGAAACACGACCAATTCATTCGATGGGTTTCATTGGCAGATCAATCAGGGCCAGATCTGGCGACTCAGAGCGTTTTTTGTGGAACCGGTGGTTCGGGATGATGTCAGCCTTGATCGGCAGTACGACAAATCGCTCTTTTGGGGAACCTATTTGGAGAGCCGGCATTTCCCCTGGCTCCAATTGGATGCCTACTATTTAGGGCTGAACGATAGGCGGGTGGCGAATGTGGCCAACCATCGCACCTATTCCACGTTCGGGGGCCGCCTATATAAAGATCCCAAGGCAGGAGAACCGGATTACGAGATCGAGACTAGTTGGCAGTTCGGGACGAGAGGACTGACCGACCACTTTGCCCATTTTCAGCATGTAGACCTTGGCTATACGCTCACCCTCCCCTGGACGCCAAGACTTGTATTCCATTACGACTACGCCAGCGGAGACCGCAAACCAGGCGATACTCAGGACGAAGGCTTCGATACATTATTCGGAGCTCGGCGATGGGAATACGGGCCAACCGGTATCTTCGGGCCATTTTTCAGAACAAACCTTCATTCACCGGGGTGGCGACTGATCATCACGCCCGCACCAGAATGGACTTTGCAAGTCAAACATAGGGTCTGGTACCTGGCCCAGGCCAGAGACTTCTTCGGCAGTTCAGGCTTGCGGGATCCCACCGGGCGAGCCGGCACTTCACTCGGACATGACGTGGAGCTTCGGGCGCAGTGGGCGATCAATACCAACCTGGACGTTGATATCGGATACGTGCATTGGTTCAAGGGATCCTATTTCGACAGACTCCCTTCCTCTGCAAGTCTACCGAGCGGAGGAAGCAAAGATGCAGACTACTTCTATCTTCAATTGCGCGTACGAGTCTAGGACAGAACTCATGAAGCGACTCGTGGTCTTTTTCAGCCTGTTGATTGCACTGAGCCCTAACTTCGCGCGCGCAGAGGACATCACGATTGCCGCCGCGGCTGATCTGAATTTCGCGTTCAAGGAACTTATCCCGCAATACGAACAGGCAACCGGTGCCCATGTGAAATTATCGCTTGGATCATCCGGAAACTTTTTCGCGCAGATTCAGCACGGTGCCCCTTTCGACCTCTACTTTTCTGCCGCTATCAGCTACCCACAAAAATTGGAAGAAGCCGGCCTGACCGTTCCAGGATCGCTCTATCGCTATGCCGTCGGACGAATCGTGCTGTGGGCTCGGCACGACTCCCCTCTCGACGTGACACAAGGGCTCCCGATACTTCGCCAACCGTCCATCAGAAAGATTGCCATTGCGAACCCCAAACATGCGCCGTACGGCCGCGCGGCAGTCGCTGCGATGGAACGTTTCAAAACCTACGACGAGGCCAAAGACCGGTTGGTCCTGGGGGAAAATGTCTCGCAGGCCGCGCAGTTCGTCGAATCCGGTGCCGCCGATATCGGCATCATTGCGCTATCACTGGCGCTTGCGCCCGCCATGAAGGATAAAGGGACGTACTGGGAGATACCCCCTGAGGCCCATCCGCCGATCGAACAAGGAGCCGTGATTCTTAAGTCATCAAGGCATGAAGAATCAGCGAAGCGGTTCCTCGAATTCATGAAAAGTCGACAAGGACAGGTCATCATGACGCGTTATGGGTTTGCTGTTCCGGAGTCCCAATGAATTGGACAGCTATTTGGGTGACATGCCAGCTCGCGAGCCTGACATCGATCGCCTTGCTGGCCATCGGCCTCCCTATCGCCTATTGGCTGGCCTATTCCAAATGGCGTTGGAAGTTCCTCATCGAATCGATCGTGGCCTTACCCTTGGTACTGCCCCCGACCGTGCTGGGATTTTACATGCTCGTGGCCATCGGGCCGCACAGCCCGATCGGGCAATTCTACACAGATATCGTCGGCCACCCACTGCCGTTCAGTTTTCACGGGCTGCTCCTCGCTTCGATCCTCTATAGTTTGCCCTTTGCCGTTCAGCCGTTTGCCACTGCCTTCGAGCAGGTCGATCGGAAACTGATTGAAGCCTCCTGGACACTTGGTCTCTCAAAGCTGATGACCTTCTTCAAACTCATCGTCCCGCTCTCAACAGCCGGACTGATTACAGGCGTCGTGTTGAGCTTCGCCCATACCCTCGGCGAGTTTGGCGTCGTTTTGATGGTAGGCGGCAACATCGAAGGCGTCACCCGCACGGTGTCGATCGAGATCTACGACAACGTCCAGGCCCTCGACTATGCCGCGGCGGCAAAGACGTCCGCGTTTCTCCTTGTCGTGTCCTATGCCGTGCTGTTGCTGGTCTATGCCGTCAATCGACGCGTGTGGTCGGTATGGCCGCAGAAATAACGTTGGACTTCCAGAAGACCTTTGTCGGTCGGGCCTCCATTACGGCTCAACTCAGGTGTCCCCTCGATCCGCCCTCGGTCACGATTCTGTTCGGTCCATCCGGCTCTGGAAAAACAACGATCCTCCGCTGCTTAGCCGGTCTTGAGCAGCCTGACGAAGGGACCATTTCAGTTGGCGACGAGATATGGTTCGATGCAACCGCTCGTGTGACGGTCCCCCCACAAGCCCGTCGGCTTGGCTATATGGCGCAGGACTATGCCCTGTTCCCACACTACACGGTAGAAGGGAACGTCGCCTATGGATTGACCGGCGTATCGTCGCAGGAGAAGAAAAGACGCGTGGACGAAGTCCTTCATCTATTGCAGATCGAATCCATTGCCCGACAGAAACCCACTCAACTCTCCGGCGGACAACAGCAGCGGGTCGCCCTAGCCCGTGCGATCGCCAGGCGGCCTCGCCTGTTGCTGCTCGACGAACCATTATCGGCGCTTGATGCGCCGACGAGGGCTCGGTTGTGCAAAGATTTGCGCAGACTCCTCACACAATTGGCCATTCCCTCTGTCGTGGTGACGCATGACTGGACCGAAGCGCTTACGCTTGGGGACCAGATGGCGGTGATCGCCGACGGATGTATCTTACAGACAGGCCCACCACAGGACGTCTTTAGTCGGCCCAGGAATGCCGAGGTGGCGCACGTGGTCGGTATCGAAACGGTTGTCCAAGGAACTATTACGGAGGTGCGAGACGAGTTGGCGACGGTACAAGTCGGCACCATGGCGTTAACTGCCGTCGCTTCACCAACTCTCGATCTCGATGTGTTTGTCTGTCTACGAGCCGAAGATGTGACGCTCGAACTGACCGGTTCTGCGGAAACAAGCGCCCGAAATCACCTGAAGGGAACCGTCCAAACCATCACATCACTGGGCGCCCTTGTCCAAGTGACTCTCGACTGCGGATTTCCTCTCACCGCTCTTATTACGCAATCAGCGCTACGAGAACTGAACCTGTGCCTCGGCAGCGACGTACGGGCTGCGTTCAAGGCGGGCGCGGTACATCTCATTCCACGGAACTAACCCAAGTTTTGATAGCACATTGCATCACCTGAGCCCTATTGACGCGAGGATCATAATGTGTTACCAATGGATACACTATGAATGCGCAAGACCTCAAACGCTCCCGTGAAGAACTGGGCCTCACGCAGCAACAACTGGCCGACGCATTACACACCACGCGCGTATCCGTGGCGCGTTATGAAGCCGGCATGCGGAAGATTCCCGGTGTCGTATCAGTTGTGCTCGATCAATTACGACAGAAATCGGTGATTCCCATGGCCGGTCTCGTTGCGGCCGGCTTCCCTATTGATCCGGTTCCGCAATCCGAACTCGTCGACGTCCCGCCGAGCATGTTGCGCGGGGGAGACACCTTCGCCCTCAAGGTCAAGGGAGAATCCATGAAAGATGAAGGAATCTTGCCAGGCGATCTCGTGGTGGTGCGCAAACAGGAAACGGCCAAGAATGGGCAAACCGTCGTCGCATTGGTCAATCGTGAAGCGACGATCAAGACATATTTCAAGAAAAGTACGCATATCGAACTTCGTCCGGCCAATGAGACGATGCAGCCTATTATCGTCCACCCATCGGATGAGTTTCATATCGAAGGGCTTGTCATCGGGGTCATTCGACATTGTGCCGTCTAAGCTATCGAAAGGAGGGAGACATGGCTTCACCCGAACAACCAGTCGTCACGACCGATCGACTCACTGATTTGGAACGAACGGTCGCCGCGATGGATAACCAACTACGGACGATCCTGTGGGGGCTGCAACGATCTCATAGCGGTTCATTGAGGAAGCGGTTATGGAGCTTCGTGCGACCTAACCCAAATGCCGAGTTTATGTCAGCCGTCTGCAATCAACGGGTACGCTCCAATACCAAGCTGATGACTCATGAGCGTTCACGAACATAAGCCATCACGGACGGCGACCGGCCCCTGTTCCGATTGTGGAATGGTCGTCGAACAGCGGGTGGAATCAATCGATGGATTGACCCATTCCACAGTCCATCTCTGTCCCGCCTGTTGGCATGCCTATCGACAGCGGCAGATTTTCGCCGGAAGCTGTTGTGGGTAGCTCGCAAGGCTAGGCATGATGGCGAACCGAGCAGTGTCTTGACGCACCCCAATTACCTTCTCCCCTTCCAATCCGGCAGCGAGTGCGCTACAGTTCAGCCACGCCCCCGTAGCTCAGTTGGATAGAGCAGCGGTTTCCTAAACCGCGGGTCGTACGTTCAATTCGTATCGGGGGCACCAAATTTTCAATAACTTACCGTAGCCATCCTCTCATCGACCCCTCGACTGTGCTCGAAATTGTGCTCAAGCGACAGCCAACTACTTCTCGGTAACCGAACCGTAAGGTAGATAGTGCCCGCTTCTTTCAGGCCCTGCCGGACATTGCGTTCTTGGAGATGTGGAATATGAGGCTGGTTCACAACCAGCGGAGGCGTTTACGGTGAGAAGATTGCTGTTCGCGTCATAGCCGAATGTGGTCGTATGGCTCAAGAATCGGTGACCGTCGCCACCTGTCTGTACGTCGGCTGGATGGTGGTATTGGTCAGCGGGACGTTGTCAGAAGCCCGGGAAATGATTTGTCGGTCTTGCTCCTCACTGGCGGACCCGCCACCATCCGGCAGGTCAGCATGTCGTGTTTACTGTCGTCCGAGGATCTCCTGCTCCGCCTGAAGCCAGTCATCAACTGGACCTTGACGTATGCGTCGTTCGTAGTTCGCGAAGGCACGTGCGGCAATCCGTTCATGGAGTGTTGCTGGCACAGAAGGGGAGGGAGACTCTGGTGTCGTTCGACTGGTAGGTCTCTGGCGCATCGTCTTCGGTTTGGTCAGAGTCTTCGGTTTGGTCAGAGTCTTCGGTTTGCCCGGAGTTTTCGGTTTGCTTGGAGTTTTCAGCTTGATTGGCTTCTTCGATTTCACGAGTCCCTTCCCATGTCATCCATCATGAATCAGATTGGTGATGGCAAAGCTAGGCGATCTCGGGGGGAGATGTCAAGGCGAACCCGTCGCAGCCTGCAATGGCTTCACCTCGCGTAGCGGTTGAAACGGCGTGTCAGGATTGTCGTGATTGATGAGATTGAGCGAAAAAGGCGCAGGAGACCATGCCCGGCCAGTTCCACACCCACAACTTACACAAGGAGAGGCGAGGATCATTCGTTCGAAATACTTCAGGGCAGGCTTTGTGCCATCCTCGCGTATTATCGTGGTATTGGGTACCGCTTTTTCCCTGGGACCCCCCCTTTACAACATGGTTTCCAAACCTCGTTCGTAACCTCCCCATCCGGTTTTTGGTGTTAGTACTCGGCATTGAGTCATCCAGCTCCCCTATGTGGGGCTAACTGCAAGAGAACTGGTGGGAACTTCAGATCACCTTGCACACTACAAAATCTCGACAGACAGGTGGTCAAAAACCTAGGCGAGAATCTCAAAGCGTAATCTCGATTTTCTGTGAGGATATGCGTATCTCTAGGGGCAGAGGTTGGCAGGAAACGACCCACAGCCGTCGTTGCTATATCTGCAAAGCAGGTTTTCCTGGCTATCAGGATCGTTTGGTTGAAACCCACTCATTGCGCCATTCTTTCACAAGCCGGATTGGTTGGGTGAAACAGATTCCGCTTCTCGAATCACCCCACGTTGGGTTCAGTTGCCCGCATCAACAAAGGCACACTTAGCAAAACCTACAGCCCTTGGCACAGGGGTCTAGAGAATTTCTATCTCTGTTCTTGGGCCTTAGGGAATAGTGGGCATTCGCGGTCGCGTCTGTTATACTCGCCATTGTAAGGAGATCGCCAGAATGAAGGAACAATTCACTGCGGTGTTCCAACAGGTACGTGAAGGGTATATTGGGTTTGTCGAGGAATTGCCTGGCGCGAATACCCAGGGTGATACGCTTGATGAAGCTCGAACCAATCTTCAAGAAGCGGTCCAGCTAGTGTTGGAATCGAATCGCGCGCTGGCAGAAGAATCTCTTCGGAACAAGACCGTGATCCGTGAGCCTCTTGCCTCTATTTCATGAAACGGGTCGATTTGATCCGCCACCTTGAACGTCATGGGGCCCAGTTACTCCGTGAAGGCGGGAGTCACACGGTGTATGTGAATCGGGCTGTCGGCAAAACGTCAACCGTTCCCCGCCATCGAGAGATCAACGATTTCCTCGCTCAGAAGATTTGCAAAGACTTAGAAGTTCCAAAGCCTTAACCCATGGGTTCTTTGACCCCCTTTCAACCAAACGTTCCCGATAGCTGTTTTCCTTAGGACAATAAATTCGTGGTCTAGCGGTATGCCGGGTCCTTACAATTATTGCTGACAGCAAATTCGGTGTTTGTTCGCTCTTGTCCCCAGATCTTGTTTCCAGTTCGCCTTGGATTGACCTTGAAGTGCTGATTTCGCTCGACGAAATAGCGGTCGATAGCCGCCATTGCCGCGTCCACCGATGGGTAATCACTGTTATGGATTATCGCTCTCGCCATACCGCTGAATACCGATTCAATCACGTTCAGGAACTGCGCAGAAGCTGGCAGCGGAGCCAGCTCGACGACGGGGGTTTTGTGTGCCAAACGGTAGTCCGGTGAGTTAACCTCGTCGACAAATTTGCGCAGGGCCTTGGATGCGTGCCAGGAGGCGGCATCCCACGAGAAGTAAATTCGCGACTCTGCCTGGTACGTGCGCAGCAATTCTTCAAGGAGCTTGATCATCTCTGCTGTGTTCTTTGATCGCGAGTAGAAGTGGCAGCTCTGATTGGTACTGAGTTCAAGCGCAGCTGTGACGATTAGTTGTCCCTTTGATTTCTGATACTGCGGTATCACCTTTGTCTCGCCCGGGCCTAGAAGACTCACCCCTCCGCGCAGCCTGATGGACAAAGGCCCAAACTCATCAACTGAGAAAAACTTCTCGTCCCTCCGCAAACCCCGTAGGATTGATGTGATGTTGGTCAGTTTTTCGTGATAAAGCGGATCGTGGCTCGTGAGCACGACCTTGGCCTTACGGAAGCGATAGCCCGCTCGCCGTATAATTTGTCGCATGTTGAAGAGGGAAATGTGCAAGCCCGATCTCGACAGTACGCGCTTCAGATCGAGCATGGTTCCAGGTGCACCGATTGATGCCGTAGCTCCCTGGGGGATCGTAGAGCAGCGCAAACAGCGCATCTGAATACCGAGTGTCTGCCGCCTTGGTGATAGGCTTCCGGGGCAGCGGCAACAGACCTTCGAAATGCTGCGCTAAGAATCGGCGCACGTACTCATTGACTGAGCGCGAGGAGATGCCCAGGAACTCCGCGATGTCGCGTGTTTCTATTCCCTTCAGGTGCGCGGCTATCGCCACCATGCGGTTTCGAGCGGCGAGCCTGCCCTCACGCATAACCTCGAGGATATACGCCGCCTCATGCGCCTCAAGTCTCTTGCCTAAGTCGTCGGCAAGAGCATTCCCGAGGAAGCTGGCCTGTACGAGCCGGAGCATCCAGCCATGATTGGTGGAAGAGAGCCAAGTTGCCCATGAAGTCCCGCTTGTTTGCGAACCTTCGGGGGTGGCATGCGAAGTCCTACGCCATCGGCGAGCCGACGATGGCCGATGCCATTCTTGACCGGCTCGTGCAAAACGCCTATAAGATCACGCTCAAAGGGGATTCCATGCGAAAACGGCTGGCGAAATCGGACGGAAGTCGGCCACCTCGAACAGACAGCTGAGGCCCTGCGTCGCGGGGCTCCGACGGTTGGCCGGATTCGCTCGGAATCGGTGGCCGGATTCAGCGGAATATGCATAGCATAAAGCGATGACGGCCAGGGCGCCTCAGCGCGGATCAAGCATGGCAAATACCAGCGGCCCTCCCTGTTCGTCATGACGTAGAAATACTCGGGAAGTTGATACTGTTGAGATAGGCGTTTCTACAGATGAAGGTTCAAGGGAAGTCAATTCGAGCGATTGCCGATGCAGTAGAGGCGTTGAAGTCGTTTGTCCATAAAAGCTGCAAGAATTCTGGTCCTCAAACTCTCGAAGTTCCAGCCTGCCCAAACTAGCCGTTCAGTGCTCTTAAATCAGAAGATGCATCATTGGTGTCCGGTTAAATGACCCGCGCCGAGGCAACGATCAAGTATTGGTGCGGTCTGTAGGCTGTTTTTGTTTGGTGCCGACGTGAACTTCGTTTGCCAAAAACCATGTACGTTCCCCGGGGT
>JAOUMR010000045.1 GCA_029881435.1 Nitrospira sp. | reverse complement strand
CATGTCTACAGATCTTGTCGGTCTCAGTGTTCGAGAAAACCCAGCTTTCATGCGCCCTGCAGCTCGATGACCCTCGAACCGAACCGCCAGCAGACGACAACCAATTGATTTTGTTCAACCCTTAACCGGACACCTATGAATTTGGCCCTACATTGAGAAGGAAACCCATATGAGAAATCTGTAGCTTTACGAGGGCCTGTTGTGCGCCGTTTCGCTATCCGCAGGTCTTCGACCGATCGGAGAGCCGGGGCAAGACTCATCGCTCTCCGGTTTTCATGACGTTTGTCGTATCTCTACTGATTCACCTAGTATCCTTTTCGATCCACCCCCAGTATCTAAGTAGATACAGCCTCACCATCTCTCGTTTGAGGTGTCGTGTGCTCTGGCTCCACTGGTTTTGTGTCATTTGTGGGTTTTTCTTTGGTTTTTCTAGCAGTTCAATGCTAGCAACCCTCCGTGGTACCGTGTTTGCCCAATCGCTACGTACGTAACTACCGAAGGGGTCTATACGGCCCCGTACAATTTTCTTGCGACAGATGATTGAGAGGTATACAAAGGCGGGCTCAAGGATCGCGGAAGGCGTCCAGATGCAGAAGTGGCTCATGACGGTTCATGGCATGCGGTGCGAAACGAACGCACAGATTTGAAAAAAAGTTTAAAGGCATTCAGCCAATTATTTTGATGTGAAGGGGGAACCCATGAAGCGACCGCGTGTGTTCACAGTACTGGGAGGGATGGTTGCACTTGCAGTTGTGATGATTGCCCTGCCGGCCAACGCTCAAACTGTTACTCCGTTTCAGCTGGTGGGTCACATTCAGGCATTTACGCTCGATGATCCGATGGATCCTTTTTCCTCTGCGAAGCTGACGGTGAATGGAATCCAGGTGACGATTCCAAAAAACCTGGTGATTCAGCTTCCGGCAGCATACTTCACGGCCCAGCAGCTTTTTGAGACTGCTCAAGGTGTATCGAAAAAATATCATGAATCCGGTCTTGCTCTTGCCGACAAATTTCCACCACTTGCAGGCTTTGAAGTTACTGTGGATGGCAATGTGGTTGACGATGAGTATCGTGCTGGGCTGGTCAGTATTTCCCAGCAGTCTCTAAATACGAGCGCTGGATACATTCATCAGATCGACATCGGTACAGGGATGATGTGTGTGGGAGGAAGTCCCGCAGCTACGGCCTGTGCGCGTATTCGCCTTAACGACCCGGCCTTGGATGCTTCCGATCCGTTTGCAGGCGATGGTCGCTATGGCAAGCCAAATCCCTTGCCTCCCGCTGTGGGGCCAACCGACAATCCTGATTCGCGCTATCCAGACCCACGGTTTACAGTGGATCAAGGAAACCCAACGGTCCATGCGCTTACCGGCTACCCTATGTGCGTTCCTCGTGCGGCAGCCGATCCTGAATGCCCTGCCTCCAATCGACCACCGCAGAATACGTTTGTCATGGGACCTGATCCGCTCGTGCCACCAATCAGGTTTGACAACAACACGATCCCTGCCTGTCCCGCATGCGACTCTACCAAACAAGTGCCGTTAAAAGTGGGCGATCACATCACATTTGCCGGCACGCTTGCGCGAGACACAGCCGGAGATTATGTGTCGGTACATACCTTAGTGGCCGACATCGGGATCTACACACAGCCGGGCAGCAATCCCGCATATGTCACGCTGGAAGAATCGTTGCTGGGTACGAGAGGTCCGACTGCTACCTGTGCTTCCGCAGCCGAGTGCCAGGATCGACTCAAGATTGAGGGGTTTACCACGGATCCTAGTCGGCGAGTCAGTGTTTATGCAGTTGATGTGGTACGTAACGGGACGTCCAAGGTCCGTCTGCTGCACAGTACGGAAAAAGTGCAAGCCGTGTTCGGCAGATTTCGCTATGTCCCACCACTCACGGCCGCAGCTCTGTTTGACATCAATGGAAATCTCAAAGGCGCGTCCCGGGAACTGATGGTGAGCATTGACAATCCAAATCCCTTGCCTGATGGAAGTGAAGTTCCTGATGTGCCGAAGGCGGCTCATGGGTTAGTTCCTGGTATCTATGTGGCACCGGTTGGAGAGTACGTCTTTCCTGAGCCGACCGGTGTGCAGGGCGGTGAGCAACCGGCGTTGAATTTCCAATGCCTAGCTTTTTTAATCAACGGATGGGCTCTGCCCCCTGAAATGACCGATATTCAACGGCTCGATCCCTGGCCGGGGGCGTCGTCGCCGACGTTCTCATGTACGAATTAATGTTCAATGACAAGACGTGATTTTTGTGGAGACCACGACCATGCACACACGATACACATCAGCTGAACACAAAACCTCCTCTGCCCTGTCGATCATGGCTGGAAAGATTGCAAGCAGAGGACACGAACTAAGAGGGATATGGTCGTCAGTCAAACTGACTGCCGTCGTCCTCCTAGCCATTGTAGGCGCTGGCTGTGCTGGGCACAAACCACCTCTGTCTCAAGTGGTTATCAAGCCGACATGTGAGCGTGTCGTGACAGCCAAGGTGGTGGCACTGGATCAAGTGTATTATTACAACCGCTTTGGATCATTTAATCCGGCAGGGATCATGTATGCCCTTCGACGTGACGTCGTCAAGAGCAGTGAGGGGAGGGAGGAGATAGCGGAGATTCTCAATGAAGACCTGGATAGCGAGGCCGATGAAATGGGGGAACCTATCCCTCTGGAACCGAGCTCGGCGGATCTTACCCTTGCCGGTCACGTGAAGCTCCGGTCCGACAAACGGCCACGACCGTTGGTGTTGCGGGCGAATGAGGGGGATTGCCTCGAGGTCACCTTCACCAATCTCTTGAGTCCAACAGTAGACGAGCACGAATTCATGCACGATCCCGAGCGTCGACTCACGCATCCTGAGAAGCCAGTGGTGGCTATTGCTGATAGCGATGAGCCGGCGACTCGGCACGCATCTATGCACGTGAACGGATTGAGTTTGGTCGACAGCATTGAGTCGCAGGGAGCCAATGTTGGAAAAAACGGATGGAAGGGACAGGCTGGAAAATGCTCGCCCGATCTTGCTGATTTTGGAAAGGATCTGTGCGCCTTAGCTGCTCCAGGTGAGACTCGAACCTATCGTTGGTACGCCAAGAAGGAAGGCACTTTTTTCCTCTATTCCATGGGGGCTTCTGCAGGCGGCGAAGGGGACGGAGGTCAGCTTGGGTTGGGATTATTCGGCGCGATCAATGTACAGCCCAAGGGCGCCAAATGGTATCGTTCGCAGGTGACCGAGCAAGAACTCAAGTCTGCGACGAAGGGGGAAACGAGATATAACCAACCTAAGATCCGTTACGAAGCAACGTTCACGAATGGTGCACACAAGGACGATCCGATCCTCAACATGCTGAAGTGCCGCATGGGGGAACAAGGGACTGATGCATCGGACGGCACATGCACACTGGGCGGCGAAATCATCTATTCCGATCTCAATGCGGTGATTGATATCGATCGCGAAAACGGCTGTGAGCAGATGGGGGAGGGAAATGCCTGCGGCAAGCCCTATCGGGAATTCACGACGATCTTTCATGATGAAGTCACCGCGGTACAGGCCTTTGACGAAATCCGCGAAGAGAGTTCGCCGCTGAGCTCACTTCGAGATGGGATGGGGATCAACTATGGGGTTTCAGGACTTGGGGCCATGCTGGCAGCAAATCGAAAGGAAATTGGCCCTGCTCGGGACTGTAAGGAATGCAAGCTCGAAGAATTTTTCTTAACCTCCTGGGTCAATGGCGATCCGGCGATGGTCGTCGGGTACAAGGATGGAAAGCCGCACGCACACTATCCAGACGACCCATCCAATGTGCATCATTCCTATCTAGGAGACCCGGTCCGCTTCAGAAACATGCATGCCGGCCCAAAGGAAACCCATGTGTTCCATTTGCACGCCCATCAGTGGGTGGAAGACAAGCATGATCCGCTCTCGCACTATTTAGATTCACAAACGATCTCGCCTGGCTCCGTCTTTTCGTATGAAGTGCATTATGGCGGATCGGGCAATCGCAATCTCGGGCCGGGCGACTCCATTTTTCACTGCCATCTCTATCCGCACTTTGCCCAAGGCATGTGGGAGTTGTGGCGGAGTCACGATGTGTTTGAAAATGGCGGGGAAGACCGCAGATTGCCTGACTATGAGATCACAGAGGGCACACCAAATCCAGCCATTGTTCCTCTCCCTCGCACTCCATTACCTCCGATGCCGGCAAAGAAGGATGGCGACGGTTTTAGGGGCTATCCATTCTACATCGCAGGGGAGAAGGGCCACCGACCGCCCCAGCCACCTCGGGATCTGGATCTGGGTCCGGATGGTAAAGATGATCCCGGTACATTGCAGCGACACATTGTTACGGACCTCAAAGCAAAAGTTCGTGATGGCCGGGCTGCTCACGGCCCAGAAGAGATGAAGAATCCACCGTTCGCGATTACGGATTTATTCGATCGAGGGAGGAAAGATTCCGCCAGTATTGCGTCCCGAGTTGCGGCACAAAACCGAGACGAAGGACTGGTTATTTTAGCCCGTGAGTTGGACACGGCGACTATAAAGACTCTGTCGAACGCAGGGGAACCCAAAGAACGGAAGGCCATGGAGTTCCACGCGGGGAAGGATACGCCGATCCCAATCCTCCCACTCCATGGGAAAGCTGTTGGTCCCGGCGATCCAGGCTGGACCCATACCGCCTATAACTGGGAAGCCCCAGGCTATCCAACTTGTGATGCAGACGGTAATTGCGACAACCCAGACGGCACTCGTGTGCTGTTCCGAGTCAGTGGGACCGGCAAGCAAGAGGGGAAATCGCGACAACTTGGGATGCCGGGTGCACCCTTCGCGAATCCCTGCCCAAAAGAATATGTGGATGAGAAGGGGAAAGTTCGTGACGTGCAAACACGGGAGTATCGTGCTGTCTATATCCAAATGGATATGCAAGTGAACAAAGCGGGTTGGCATGATCCGCAAGCACGCTTCCCGATTCTCGAACAGGATATGAAAGACACCTTAGAAGGGATTCGCCCCACAGAACCACTTTTCTTCAGAGCGCAGTCGGGTGAGTGCGTGGTGTTTAAGGCGACGAACCTGATTCCCAGCAATTTGAATCTGGACGACTTTCAGGTCTATTCGCCGACCGATACTATGGGCCAGCATATTCATCTGGTCAAATTCGATGTCACGTCATCCGACGGATCCGGGAATGGCTGGAATTATGAAGATGGCACCTTCGCGGCAGACGAAATCCGCGAGCGGATTGTGGCTTATAACCGTCACCTCATTGAGACGTCGAAGAATGGCCAAACACCAAAACTGCTAAAGCCTATGACTCATCCCCTCTTCGAAAAGGAAGGAGCGATGTTTGATTCAACAGGCAAAGACCAACGGGGGATTTGTCAGGATAAGGATATGCCCATGGTTCGCAAGCCTGGAGAATCCAACGAAGATTGGATGAAACGATGGGAAGTTTGGGGCCAGAAAGCAACGAAAGATCACCCCTGGTGCGGTGCCCAAACCACAGTCCAACGGTGGTGGGCCGATCCAATCCTCAATGGAAAACCCGGTGAGAAAGGCGTCAAAGACCGCACCATGCGGACG
Source organism: Nitrospira sp. (assembly GCA_029881435.1). Classification (GTDB taxonomy): domain Bacteria; phylum Nitrospirota; class Nitrospiria; order Nitrospirales; family Nitrospiraceae; genus Nitrospira_D. The sequence goes on along the minus strand of JAOUMR010000045.1, from coordinate 21,130 downwards.
GTATTTACACACGATCACTTTGGCCCTAGTTCGCACCAACACCATGGATTCTATGCGGCCCTGGTCGTAGAACCGACGAACTCCAAGTGGTTTACCCTGGATGGACAGGAGATGGGCGGGACGGATGAGAAGGGAAAACCAACACAACTTAGAGAAGATGGTGGGCCAACCTCTTACGCGGCAAACATTATTGTGCGCGACAAAGGCACAGCCTGTTTGAATGCGAAGACGGTGGAATGCAGCCACCAGCTCGATAATAAGTCCAGCATCGATAAGAAAAGAACAGGGCGGGAATTTAATCTGGCATTTGCTGATTTTGCCATTGTCTACGACAAAGATAACCGGCCCATTAATCCGCCAGGCAAAAGAGAAGGGGGCCTTCGCAATCCCGTTATCCCTGGGCGAATCCCCGTGCCGGAAGGGATTTCCACGGAAGATCCTGGGACCCAACTTATCAATTATCGTAACGAACCGATTCCGCTCCGTATCGGCAAGAAGGATACGGTTGGCAATCAATTCGTGCAATTGCCTACAGCTGAGGAGCCACCGTTATCTGAAGGTGAGAAACGAAAGCCATGTAAAGAATTAACAGATCGGAAGCGGGAATGGTGTGAAGAAAAGGAGCGAGGAGATCTTGCGAATGTCTTTAGCTCTACGGTACACAAAGATCAACACGTGGCCAATGCCAAGATCTTTACCGAAGGAGAAGACAGTGGTCGTCAGTCCGGTGATCCAGCGACTCCACTCTTACGCGCCTATGATGGGGACCGAGTCCAGATTCGGCTGATTCAGGGGGCCCAAGAGGAGCAGCACATGTTTACCATGCATGGCTCGAAGTGGCTGGCGCAGCCTGACTCGCCGAACACAGGCTATGTCGGCGCGCAGCACATCGGCATCTCAGAACATTTTGAGTTTAACGATCGAGTGGTGGAGTTCATGCCGTTCGCCAACTCGGAGAGTGGACGCACACAAGTTGACCACCTCTACATGTCGAATGCCGCGGACAACCTTTGGGATGGTCAATGGGGTTTGATGCGAGTGTATTCTCGTACGCAAAACGCTCCTCAGCTGGCGCGTCTCACCGGCAATACCGAAAAGACCCACGATGTGCTGGCCTCGGCATTTCTTAGGGAGGAGCTCGGCGAGGCGTTGGATAGCGAGCGCCTTGTGAGCGCGCAGGAACAAGAGGAGCTGGATGGGAATAAGCCCGAGGATGCTCTGGAAGCCTTCTGCCGAAGCGCCGAACAGCAGGCGTTCGCACGGAGCTATGAGGTTCAAGCTTGGCTGGCTAAGGATCTCCTGCCGGATGGGAAACTCGTCTATAGCCAGCACTTTGGAATCGCCGACCCGAACGCAATCTTGTTTGTTGAGGCGGGCGACGTTCCGAAGTTTAAGTCTGGAAACAAACGACCGGAACCACTGATACTCCGTGCACGGGCAGGGGATTGCATCCGCGTCACGCTCACGAACAACATCAAACCAGAGCATCATCTTGATGGCCCCGAGCACCCGGAGACCTGGAGTTACAATATGGTGCCTCCCATCGCTCCTGGTCTGTATTTTAATCAGGTTCGGTCATCTCATCGCGTGGGATTACATCCCCAGTTGGTTGACTACAATTTGCAAACGAGTGATGGGGCCCATGTCGGGCTGAACGAGGATTCAACCGTCGGCCCTGATGGTAAAAGCAAAACATATCTCTGGTATGCGGGCGAGATTGTCTCCGCGGGAAAAGGGAGGAAAAACCGGATCGAGGGAAGGCCATACGAATTCGGAGCCATCGCATTACAGGATATGGGTGACGTGATCAAGCATGCGTCGCATGGCGCGATCGGAGCCCTGATTATTGAACCGCAATGCTCGCGGTGGGAGGAATCCACATCTCCGGGCAAGGCGAGCGCTACAGTGACCCACTGGAAGCCGGAGGAAATAATGGGTCACGATGGGAAACGTCTGAAGAGGAAGGTATGTCCGGCAACAGAGCCCACAGAAGACTCTGGCGCGCTGTATCGCTTCAAAGAAATGGTCTTGCTCTACCAAGACAATCTCAGCGTGCAGCATCATGGCCAGCCTCTGCCCAACCTTCGGAACGGGGACGATTCTGAGGACTCCGGGCAGAAGGCGTTCAATTATCGTTCGGAACCACTCTGGGCCAGACTGGGTGCCAGCGCGGCTGACGAACCAGAGACGATGAATCACTTGGACTGGTCCAATGTATTGAGCTCAACGGTCTCGCATTTCCGATGTAACGCCGATTTCGCCAATGGGAAATATTGTGACCCTGAGACGCCCATCTTTACGGCAAAGGCTGGCGAGCAACTACGGTTACGCATTGTGCACCCGGGAGGACATCCGCGTCAGCATGCCTTCACGCTGTTCGGTCATGATTGGAGCTTAAGTCCCTGGATCGATAAGTCCAGAACCATGGGGTGGAATCAGGATAGCCCCACAAGGGTAGGTTCGACCGGCGGAATCGGACCTGGTCGTGCGCTCAATATTCTGACCAGTGCCGGTGGGGACTGCGCGGTGCCGGGTGATTATCTCTATCGCACGCAAGAGGGGTTCATGTTTGGCGGAGGATTGTGGGGGATTATGCGTGTGGAGGAAAACACCTCTCCTGCATATCATTACTTTGATTGGCAAAAAGAACGTTGGGGGGATCACAAAATTCAGAGCGATTCGAAAAACGCCTGTCTTCTGAGTAAGGAGAAGGATTCGTCGAGATGAGAGTGCGACGCGTATGGAGCACGAGGGGACTTGGAGGGGTATGGCTGAGCGTGATGGCGGTAGCTCTGCTGGGAACATCGACAGCAGCAGCCGAGTCGCCAGTGACGACTGGCCCACCCACGTCAGCCTCTGAGTCAAAGCCCTCATCAGTGCAGCGTTTTGAACAGAATGGCCTGGCGGTGGAACTCGTCATTCGCCGGCTGGATTCTCCCGAGAACCGGATGGACCCATCGACCGGGCAGCCGGCGGTGGCGCAGGTGACATTGACCGATGCGAAGTCCGGCACACCGGTTGTGGGGATTCGTCCAAGAGCCTGGATGGCTGCTCGCCCCTCGGACATGCTGGCTGAAGAAACGGCCTGCGTCGACAAGATTCGCCGGCTTGCGAGCGGACGTTTGGGAAGTCGTGCCGAGATCGATCTCAATCGGTACGTGGTGTTGGCGATGAATCACGATCGCACGATCTCGATCCTCGATCCGTTCCTGGATTTCAGCATCACTAAGCTGGAAAGTCTGGTCACACTTCCAAGTGTGGGTCTCGACTGGGTCTTAACGCAGGATCAAAATACGTTGTATGTCACCATGCCCGATGCAGGGGCGATCGCCGTGATCGATACTCGCACCCGCAAGTTGCTGCGGGTTGTCGAAACCGGCTCTGGCTCACGCCCGGGGCGAATTCTCCTTCAGCCGGACGGTCAACGTGTCTGGATTGGATTGGACGGCACGGGCCAGCTTGCGGTGCTCGATTCATCGACCCAGGAACTGATTGGGACCGTGGGAGTCGAGGCCGGTCTTCATTCCTTGGCAGCAACGCCTGATAGTCGGACGGTCTATGCAACCAACAGTGCCGCAAATACGGTCTCTGTGATTGATGCGCAGGCACTCGCAGTGCTCGCCTCCATCCCTGTCGGGAAGACGCCAGTCGCTCTTACCTATGGGATGGCCGCTCACCGACTCTATGTCGGGTCCGTCAATGGAACTGATATTGTGATGGTTGATCCGAAGGACCATCGGATAGCTGGTCGAATTCCCGTAGCGCCCGGAGTCGTCACGCTCGCGATGGAACCAGCGGGCCGGTTTCTTTTTCTGGCGAACCAAATGGGAAGCAACGTGTCTGTGATCGATACTGCCACAAATACTATTTCGGCTACCACCTCCGTGGTGAAAGATCCTGATCAGATACAGTTTACAGAGCGGTACGCGTATATCCGTGGAATCGAGTCGGAGAAGTTTACGCTCCTTGACCTCCAGGAGGCTCGCAAGGGCCATCTCTTGCCGCTCGACCTACAGGCCGGACTACAAGCACCTAGCGCTGCTCCAGAGCAGTTGGGTGTCGCCTCGATGATTGCGCCGATGCCGGAAGGGAATGGAGCCATCATTGCCAATGCGCCTGACGCCACGCTCCATCTGTATCAAGAAGGCATGATGGCGCCGATGGGGACGTTCTCCAACTATAAGCGCATGCCCCGCGGCATCTTGATCTTGGATCGCAGCTTACGGGAAGTCGCCCCTGGTGTGTATCGCGCGCCGGTGACGTTTACCAAGGCAGGACGATATGACGTGCCTCTCTTGATCGACAAGCCGCGGATCACACATTGTTTTCAGGCAACCGTCCAGGAATCAGCAAGTGGAGTAGCTACGGCCTCTGGCCCACGTCGCCCAATCGTGCAGACTGGCTTTGGAGCCGAGCCGGTGGCGCCAAAGGTGCCAACGACGCTGATTTTCACCCTCAAGGATGCTGCAACTCAGCAACCCATTACGGGTCTGCGAGACGTGCAAGTGTTGGTCTTTGAACCGCCTGGATCCTGGCAGCAGCGCCACCACGCTCGGGAGACAGAACCTGGGCGCTATGCGGTGGTCCAGTCGTTTCCACATGCTGGGGAGTACCGCGTGATGGTGCAAACGTTGTCGCAACACTTGCGGTATGTCGATGGCGTTCCCGTGGTGCAGCAGGTTGTGTCGGCCACGCCTCGTCCAGACAAGCGCATCCAGCGGGCTGAAGAGCGGCAACGGTAAGCGTCTGATGAGGAAGGGTGTACTCAGGCTTGTCTTTAGCGCCTGGATCCTGAGCGGAGCGATAGTGGCCGTCGCTGAGACCAAGGCTCCCGTCATCCCTGATATCGAGGTGATCGATCAAGATGGCGGAGTGCATCGACTCTACTCCGACCTGATCAAGGGGAAAACCGTTGCGCTCACGTTCCTCTATACCTCGTGCAAAACCAGTTGTCCGGCGATGACAGGGCTCTTCGGTGCAGTGCAAAAGAAGCTGCAAGCAGAGTCACGTCGTCCGGTCAGCCTGCTCTCTATCAGCATCGATCCTGTGACCGATCGACCGGCGCAGTTGAAAACCGTCGCCAATAGATTCGGCGCGGGGCCCGGCTGGTATTTTCTGACAGGCGCCTATCCAGACGTGGCTCGCGTACTCGCTGCATTGAATGCAGCTGGGCCTCAACTCTCCGACCATCCTTCCATGATTCTCGTCGGGAATGACGTGACCGGGCATTGGACTCGGCATTATGGCCTCGCGTCTGTACCGATGGTCATCGACCTCATTGAATCTGTTGCTGGCCCGGGTGCCGATCGATAGCCTGATGCCCATACGCTCTGTCTTGACTGGTTGCTTCACGATCACCCTGCTTCTAGTTTTTAGCACCACAGCGAAGCCAATGGAGAGTCTTGCGTGGCAGGACCCACTCACGACGGTCGAGCGTCTGGGACGGACCATTTATCACCAAGGACGCACGGAAACAGGCGAGGAGTTGCATGTCAGTCTTGCTGGCTCGGATGGCAGCCTCTCCGCCACGCTCTTTCGCTGCGTGCAATGTCATGGTGTGTGGGGACAAGGAACTGAGGAAGGGGGCCTCCGCGTGCCTCCTGTAACACCATCGTTTCTCACTCGTCCACACGCATCGCTTCAAACTGGCCAATCCCGGGAGGCCTATACGGATCACACGCTCCCTCGCGCAATCACCGGGGGCGTGGATGTCTCAGGGGCACCGCTCCATTCTGGGATGCCAAGATATCGTTTCAACGAGCAGCAGGTAGATGCGGTGGTGGCCTATCTCAAGAAGATTGGAACGGAAGAGGACAGCGATCCGGGAGTGACGACGGACACGATTACTGTTGGTGCAGCCCTTCCGTTATCAGGTCCATTGGCCGGGATTGGACAGGATGCGCAATCCATCATGGAAGGATATTTCCGCAGCCTCAACGAGCGCGGGGGGGTGTATGGGCGTCAGATTCGGTTGATTGTCGAAGATATGGGGAGCAATCCGTCACAATCGGAGGCGGCCACTGCGCGACTCATCAAGACTGGTCAGGTCTTCGCGCTGGTCGGGAGCTTTGAATTTGGCGAAGCCGCCGCTACGCTCAATCTGATCGAGCGTGCGCAAGTCCCGTTGATCGGCCCCTTGGCCTTGTCGCCCCAGGCATCTGATCCGCCCAATCCGTACGTGTTCTACACCCTAGCTGGTTTCGACATTCAGTACAGGATTCTGCTCGACTTCTTGGTGCCCCACGCTCGTTCGACTATGGATGTGGCTCGCCCTCGCGTTGCCGTCATCCGACCGAAGCATACGACGATCTTGAATACGGTGCTTACCCCATCACGACGTAAGACTATGGATATTGTGGTGGAGTACGAGTATGTGCGTGGATCGTTCGATCGAGTCGTGGTTGGTGAGCAACTCCACAAGCGGCCTATTGATGCGGTGGTTTTTATCGGTGATGGTGAAGACTTTCTGGCGATCGGCCAGGAATTAGACCGCCGACATCTCTCGCCCATGTTGCTGGCTTCAGCCGGAATGGTAGGCCATCGGGCCATGGATGTTCCCCCGGGCGTGCGTGCAAAAGTATTGCTCGCTGTTGCACTTCAGCCGCCGACGGAGCAGGATCGCGACCAACTTGAGACGCTCGCTGGGCAACATCCACTGCATAACCTGGGGTTTGCCAGAATGGCTCGAGGCGCCGCCTTCATGCTGGGTGACGCACTCATGAGGATCGGGCGACGTGTGAATCGGAGTCTTCTCATTGAGGAAGTCGAACGATTTCGAGAAGTGGATTCAGGGGCAGGGTTCACCTTGACCTACGGACCTCAAAAGCGAATCGGTAGTCCTCGCGCCCGCATTTTTCACGTTACACCTAACGCTCCCCATTTTATCCCGATCACTGACTGGATGGTCCCGCAAGACTCGCAATAGCCTGTCCTCGTCTGTCTGACAATTCGTAACTGTATCGTTTCTGATCCACCCAGTATCTCAATCGATACTGCTTTTGATTCGGTCATCAACCAGTTCTAAACCCTTTCGTGGTCGTTTGCGTTCTTTAACTGTTCGCTCTTCCTGTGGTTTTGGAGCCTTTGTATATCAGGGGTATTGCGTGGCATCGAGTTTGCTGAAGACAGGTCATCGGGATTCGTTTTTACATTATCTATCTGTTGTGAGGAGGTTCGTTATGCGTCGGTCAACATCGAATGAAAACCAAGCCATGAACAGACTTGATGTGAAGCGGCTGAGAGAATTGGAGCAAGAAAATGATCTGCTCAAGCTCCTGTATACCGATCTGCTACAGAAGTTCTCGGCGATGAAGGATGGGCTCGTCAGAGGTGCGAGAGCCTGCTAAGTAACAAGAAGGCGTCACGGTGGAGAGAACTTTCGATTGTCTCTAACCGGCTTAAAGGTTAGCGGGAACACGCAAGCATCTACTGAAGGTGGTGTTTTGCCATCCGGTAACGCAGGGTATTGCGGGTCATTTTGAGCAGACGGCTGGCTTCCGAGATGTTCCCCGAAGCTTTTTGCAATGCTTCTTCGAGCATCTTTTTTTCCATTTCCTGAAACGAGAGCCCAAAGGCCAGCAAGGATGCCTTGGGTTCAGTACTCAGATGATTGCTCGAAGAAGGAGTCTTCACGGAAGTCGGCAAGTGATGTGGCTGGATCACGTCTTCTTTGCACGTGATGGTGAGCCACTCGACGACATTGTGCAGCTCCCGGACGTTACCGGGCCACTCGTGATTCCGAAGTACGGCAAGGGCTGACGGCGCGATAGTCTTGATACGGCATCCTCGCTCCGTTCTGACACGCTCCAAAAACATCAACAGAATCGGTTCGATGTCGTCAAGTCGTTCTCGCAACGGCGGAATACGCAGTTGATAGACGTTCAGGCGATAATACAGGTCGAGCCGGAATCGACCGGCTTTGATCTTTGCCAGGAGATCCTCGTTTGTGGCGGCGATGATACGGATGTTTATTTTATGACTGCGAGTATCGCCCAAGGGGTCGATGGTGTGATGTTCCAGTACACGTAGAAGTTTGGCCTGAGCAGTCGAACTCATTTCGCCGATTTCGTCGAGAAACAGCGTGCCTCCCTCCGCCAGCTGGAACCGGCCAGGCTTGGCCCGCTTGGCGTCGGTAAAGGCGCCCGGCTCATAGCCGAACAGCTCCGACTCTAGAAGATTTTCCGGGATGCCGGCGCAATTCAGCGCAACGAGGGGGCCGGTGGCGCGTTGGCTATGACTGTGAATGGCCTCGGCGAACAGTTCCTTGCCGGTTCCACTTTCCCCGGTAATCAGGACGGTGGCCTCGGTCGACGCCACTTCTTTGGCCAGTTGCTTGATCAGGTTCATCTGCGGCGAGGCGCTGATGATGGAGGCGAACGGATCGAGAGAGGAGGATGGGGGGAGAACCGAGGGGTGACTGAGTACCCGAGCAAGAGCGGCCTGTAGATCATTCAGAAGAATGGGCTTGGTGAGGTAATCTGCCGCGCCGGCGCGCATGAGCTCGACTGCATCTTTGACCGAATGCTGATTTCCGATCACCAGGATGGGCGGGGATTCGGGGGTCTGACGGGCAGATTCCAGGAGTGGCGCCAGAGTTTGAGAAGTTCCCTCGACAATGATCAGGGTTGGTGAAACCTCTGACCGGAGACTGAGTCCCTTCGATACCGTATGAGCCTCAACAATCTTGGCCTGAGGTGATGCGATTTGGAGGAGTTGGCGAAGATGGCAGTCTTGAGAGAGTAGGAGAAACGTGTGAGGGTTCATCGGAGCGCTCCCTGAGCCTCGCCTCCTATCGAACCATCGAAACTACTCGTAGCCTACACCTCTGTTCGTCAAGAAAGAAAGAGGGTGACGATGACTGCTGGCTAACCGAGGGCTACCATGCAACGATTATTTTGAACAAGCTGGATATAGTCGAACAGATAAGAGCCGAATAACGTATGACAAGCGGCTTCTTTATGTCTCTTCTCGGAGTTCACTGGAGGTCGATCAGGATATGGGCAGATGGTAGGTGGAACTCAACGTCAAGATGGAGGGCGAGCTGTTGGTGGAACGTTCGACCGACAGCTCGCCGTCACAGGTACCGTAGGAAAATTCCTCAGTAGCTATTCGTTGTCCTTACAGAACGACCGTTCGTACGCGATGATCGTCCAGGCTTCTTCCTCAGTGAGTACGCCTCCCTTGACAAGACCGGGCATCCCGGTCCCTTGGCTCCCGTTCTTGACAACCCAAAACAGCTCCCCGTCCTTCCGCTTCTTGTGGAACTTACAGTTCGTGAAGTTTCTTGGTCCCGGCGTCAATAACATTCCACCCGGGCCTGTGCCGTCTCCATTCTGGCCATGGCAGTTCGCGCAGGTCCCCTTGCCTTCATAGAGCTCCTTGCCTTTTGCGAGCAGCTCAGGTGTGACTTTTACCGTGCTTTCCATTTTTCGGGCTTCACCACGTTCTGCATCAGGAACACGTGGTTTCAATGGATCGGCTTCAGGCGCGGTCCATCCCACCGTGCTCCATGAGGCAATGGCCACGAGGCTACAGACTACCATCAATAAACGCGTACCTCTCATGATTCCTCCTTGGTGATTACCTCTGATATCGCGGCTGGACGGCTTCCCGAGCCGCGTGGCCAGAGGTACAAATTCAGCAGATATAATACCACGATATTGTCCTAAGTGGCAGTGCCCATGTCGCGTCGAAGGTGTTCAGGTTGAAGTAGAGTTGGAGGCTGGTTCAGGGCGTCAATTTGAAGATGTTGCGGGCCAGGACTACAGGAGGCGCTAGCCCGCAACAGCGGATTCGGAGACTCGCAACGGCATTCGTTGCGAGTCTCCATCGAGTCGTCAGGGAACTTCGACGATGTCTTTATTCATCGGCCCAAGGATGGCGAGCAACTCGCCCTTTTCTTTCTCCGGCACATTGAAGGTATCCAGTGCACTGACCAGGTCCTCCACGAGTGCATTGAAGGCAGCCGTGGTGACCTTCATGCCCTTGTGGGTCGTCTTCATGTCTCGACCCGAGTAGGTGCAGGGGCCGCCGCTCGCCTCACACACCTGTTCGACCAGGAGTTTATTGAGCTTCTTGAGGTCGGCGTGCGCAAAATAACCATTGATGCGCTTGTCCGCTCCCACGTTGCCGATGAACTTGGTGACCACGGCCTGAATCGCACCTTGCCCGCCGAGCCGCTCATACAGCGACCGGTCTGCGGCAAAGGATGAGGTACTGCTCAAGGTCCATGCTGCCGCTATTGCGACAGTTGTACAAACAATCTTCTTGCTCAATGTCATATCGTCTCCTTTGTATAAGAATAAAATGACCACATTAGTGCGCACTGACTGACTATGGATTCCACGGGGTGTTTGGCATCAACTGGCCCTTATAGTCCTTGGGATTCTGGTTCGCGACTATCACCGCAATTGCACCTCGGAGGGCGCTTGTTAAGGAGTGGGTCACGACAGGGTACGCTCCTGGCTCGTCAGCGATCAAATCGAATGTAGCAGCACTGCCTGGACCGACCACATAGGTCTGGACCCCTGTGAACTTATTGGCCGGATTGCCGCTCTCATAGACATTGTCCCAGATTTCGGCGATCGGATGGAGTGCCGAGAACTCGTTCGGGCCGGCATTCACGAAATAGATCCGGACCCGCTCGCCCACCTTGACCTCCAACGGTTCCCCCCCTGGCATAAAGGGATGGTGTTTGAAGATACCGCCGTTGAAAATCGTATAATCAAATTTCCGATCGAACATCCCTTGCACGTTATCCGGGTTCTGCCACAGCTCGGATTGCACCAGGACGAATTCCCGATCGGCCTTGGGCCAGGCATTTGCGTTCTTTGGATCCACAATGATGGCGCCGAACATGCCGCGGGCCACGTGCTGGATCATCGGGCTCGCGCCACAATGGTAGTAGAACACGCCGGGCTTCTTTGCCACGAAGGAGAACTTGTGCGTGTCTCCCGGTCCGACCGTACGGTGATAGTTCTTTAAGAAGTCGAGCTCGGCCGCATGAAAGTCCATCGAATGTGGGAAGGAATTCTTCTTATCGCCGATCAGGGTGAAGTTCACGGTATCACCTTCGGTGACCCGAACGACCGGACCCGGCATCTGACCGTTAAAGGTCCAGGCCTTGTACTTCGTCCCGTTACCGTCGATGACGACTTCCGATTCAGTCGCCGTGAACGTGACATCGTGGACCTTTGCTCCTGCGGACCCAGGCATAGTGATACACCCGCTGGCCCCCAACAGGACGCCAAGTCCCAGGGTTAATGTGAGTACACGAAACCTCTGCATAGTAGCCTCCCTTTAAGAATATTTATGGAAATGAGACGCTGCGCTAACAAGCACGGCTAGTTATTGGCCCCCTCCATCACTCGTCGAGCAGACGCCAGCTCAACTATTTACCAAATTTAGAAGAAAAAATACATTGTTCTGGGCAGCGTAAGCAAATATTTTTTTCAACGCACGCCACCAAGGCATGCACGCATGTACCATCCCAACCTTAATCACCATGGCAGCCACCACCCGCTAAGCACAATGCGTACCACCAGCGTTGTCGCTCAGAGGTGGCTATGATTTCTATGGAAAATTAATTACCTATAGACGCCAGTAGGCGCCAGAGAAGATTCTGCAGATAAGCCATAGATTAAATGATTAAGGATGGCGAGAATCTAAAAAGATACATGTTGTATCTAATTCGATTCATGCTAGTACGCAGTGAGAAACGTTGGAGGATGTTACGCTGACTTCATATTGCGTTGGGCGATGGCCACGTTTCGGCGAAGCCCATGGAGCTTTGCTCGGCGGATCGGGCTTTGTTGAAACATCGTGGCAAAGGTCGATTCATCCAGCTCGGAAAGTTTCTGCAGGTCTGGCGAGAGGGTCAAATCGGATGGCCGAAAGGCCTCTTCACGAGTAGGCTCAGCGCGTAGGTTGAACGGACAGACGTCAAGACAATCATCACAACCAAAAATCTTGTTCCCCATCCCGGTCTGCAGCTCGTGAGGAATGGCAGTGGCATCACCGCGAAGTTCGATCGTGAGGTAGGAAATGCAACGAGTGGCGTCGACGACATAGGGCTCAGTGATGGCCTTTGTTGGGCATGCCTGAATGCAGAGGGTGCAGCTCCCACAGAGATCGGTCGCCGGTTCATCGGGCTCAAGCTCCAACGTCGTCAGGATTTCTCCGAGCAACAGCCAGGAGCCATGTTCGGCTGAGACGAGATTGGAATGTTTGCCGATCCAGCCAAGACCAGCCCGTTCGGCCCAGGCTTTTTCCATGATCGGGCCGGTATCCACGTAACACCGAGTGTGTGCGCCGGGTGCCATGCCGTGAACAATTTTTTCAAGTTGCTGAAGACGGCGAAGCAGGACCTTGTGGTAGTCCTTCCCCCAGGCATACCGAGCGATGCGGCCATAGCCGGGCTGTTCGTCGGCGCGATGTTCGGTGAGGTAATTGACTCCTACCGAGATAATCGAACGGCAGCCCGGGAGCACGTGACGAGGGTCGGCGCGTTTTTCAGGAGCGCGTTCCATCCAGGCCATGCTTCCATGATAGCCGTGCCGGATCCACTCGCTGAGACGAGCGAATAGGCGTTGAGGTAAGGAGGTTGCACGATTCTCACTCGAACCAGTGCTCAAGTCTCTGACGGTCGAAATCGGGGTGCTGTCGACAACGGATGCAATGCCGACCGCATCGAATCCCAGCGTACGTGCTTCTTGCTTGATCGTCGCTGTCAGGGACATTGGGAACTCGGGGATTAGTGCAGGGCGGAACAGTCAAAGCGGACGCTAAAGTGGGCTGAACAGCGGACGGATTGGCATTGGCCGCATGCGCCGACGATTTTCGTTTTCCAATCAGTCTGTTTTTCATCGAATCGACACTGGAGTCGGCCGGCTTTCGAGATGGTAGTCCAGGGTTGCTTGGTGCCTGGGGCATGGGCGACCAGGCAGCCTTGCGGGAATGGAACTTGACAGTGCCGCGCGGGTTCACCTTTTTCCATCAAGAAGCTGCAAGATAGTTCCGTTGTGGCTCGTGAATCTTCCGGTTCCTGTGCACCGGCGTCGAAGGGTATTACCGGTATGAGCAGCACGAGCGAGGTGAACACAGCCAACTTGGACCTTTGTGAAATCATCGTTGGTGGATCGTAGCATAGTCGCTTGTCTTGCGGCCATGGAGAGGGCCGCGTAAAATCCTCTCCCCAGCTTCTGGTAGCCAAGGAGGTTCGTATGCTCGCGACGCGGATCATGCAAAAAGAGGGCATGTTCTATTTCATCGCCTATAAGGCCGGTGAACTCTTGAACAGGGTTCAGTTTACGAGCCGATACTATTTTGAGGGTGAAGAGATCGAGCAGGCCAAGCTCTCTGAACACGATGAAGTGGCCCAGTTTATTGCGGGAATCGAGCGGAGTGAAAAAGGTTTTCAGCGTGTCCTGAATCGCCAGAAGATTAAGCAGATCGTCAATTTTTATGAGACCGTCGTGGCCCAACCAATGATTCCGGGCACTGTGCTCCTCTTTACCGATGAAACGCTTCGCTTCCAAAAAACAGATGGCTCGGATTCCATCGGCCATCTGAGCGAACCAAAGGGGAAGTATTTGGTGATCGACGGGCAACATCGACTCGCCGGCTTGCACTTTTTTCATGAGAAACATCCAGATCAAAGCGCACAGGTCGAGGTGCCCTGTCTGCTCTTCGATGGACGAAGCGCGGATTTCGCCACGGAGATGTTCGTCATTATCAACTCCACCCATACACGGATCAACCGATCGCACCTCGTGGATCTCTACGAAAAAGTGTCGTGGGAGAGTCCGGAAAAGAAATTTGCCGCGAAGGTCGTGAACCTTTTATATGGCGAATCGGACTCGCCGCTGCAGTACAAGATCAATCGCCTGGGGGGGCGGAGCAAACAGGAAAAGTGGATTCTGCAGTCCGAGGTGTTCAATGAGCTGCTGAAGGTCGTGACGGTTCATAAGCGCTGGATGGATTCCCATCTTGGCATGAAGCCTGACCGGTGCTACGCGTTGGTCCGTGATTATCTGAAGGGCGTCAAGGAAGTCATGGGCGACGTCTGGGGGCAGAACGATCGGTATATGTTCACTCGCGATGTCACCCTCAAGGCGCTGATTCGAGTGCTGGATGACCTGATCGTGGATCGTAAGCTCATTACTGATTGGGAGGACCAACGCTCGCACAAGCCGTTCGCCGAGATCGTCAAGCCCTGGGCGCCATTGACCAAAGAATTTCGGGCCGACGGGTTCTATGAAAGGTTTCCCGCGAAAGGTCAGCTTGAACGGGTGCGAAAGATTCATCAACGGCTGCTGGATGCCATTGTCGGATAAGCAACAAAAAGGATCTCCGGCTCCGCTCTGGCTGGTTGCGTTCGTGGTGTTCCTGTCCGTCATGTGGTGTGGAGTAGGAGATTCGCCGGCGGCTGAGACGGACAGGTTAGAGGTCGCCGCAGAATCCGGCGGTGGTGTTCGTGCGACGGCGCAGGTATTCTTCCCGGCGAGGCCGGCTGTCGTCCAAGCGCTCCTGGCGGATTATCCTCATTGGCCTGACCTCTTTGAAGTTCGGCTGCGCGTGGCCGAGTTGCACATCCGTGAGGGGGTGGCTACCGTCGACCTTCGAATTGAGCATCCTTTGATGCCTGGAGAGCATCGGTTGATTACTGAATCGAGAACGCTGACAAACGGTGGCTTGGTGACCGACCTCAAGGGCGGGGATTTCAAACGCTATCATCGAGTGTGGACGCTCAATCCCGTTGAAGAGGGGAATCGGACGCGCGCCGATTTCGAACTGGTCGTCGAGATCGAATCCATGGTGCCGGATTGGTTGGTGGCCATTGCCATGCGGCAGGAACTCGAAGCACATTTTCGTATCGTCAAGCAGAAGGCGCAGGAACAGTCGAAGCGGTAATTGATATGACTCAGAATGTGAGACAGAGGAACACTCGCGGATCGGCGTTATCAGGGCTGTATATCATCCTCGATCCCTCAGCCAGTGCTGATCACACACTTCTCGATGTCTTGACTGCCTCAGCGAAAGCCGGAGCCAAGCTGTTTCAATATCGGAATAAGATTGCCTCGATGAAGGTCGCCTATGCAGAAGCCTTGGCGCTTAGAAAGAGTGCCCATGAGCTGGGCGCGCTGTTCATCGTCAATGATCGCTGCGATTTGGCACTGGCCGTGGATGCGGACGGCGTGCATCTCGGGCAAGGAGACTTGCCGCTCCATCACGCACGAAAAGTGATGGGGCCGAACAAATTGATCGGACTGTCGACTCACAACGCTGAGCAAGTGGCGGCTGCAGCGGCCGTCGAGCCGGATTACCTGGGCTTCGGTCCTATTTTCACGCCTGGCTCAAAGCTGGACCATGATCCGGTTGTCGGCATAGAGGGACTGAGAGCCGTTCGCCGGCTGACGGCATTGCCGATCTTTGCCATTGGTGGAATTACACGTGATGAGGTTGATGAGGTGATCCGAGCAGGAGCCAACGGAGTGGCGGTGATCTCTGCGATTCTGAAGGCCTCCGATATCCAGCAAGCTGTTAACGACTTCGTCTCGCGGATCTCAGCGCCAACACCGCCACCTTCTTAAGGATCGCGGATCGGGATAGGCGCATGACTGTTGGCCGGAAGCGGCTCGGCATGCCGGATTCATAGGGGAGGGGGCCGAGCACCGGCAGGCCAGCCTGTTTGCGGAGGATCTCAACCGTCGATCGCTCTTGTGCGCGTGCGAGGGCTGATCTCACGGGCTCGGTGCGATTCAGAATGAGGGCTATGATGTGAATCTTTTTTCGTCGAAGGGCTTCGATCGTCAGCAACGCATGGTTGATCCCACCAAGCCCGGAATGTCCAACGATCAGGACCGGAAGCCGCAACTGCTTTACCAGGTCCATCACATTGGAGCTTTGCGTGATCGGGACATGGACTCCGCCGACACCTTCGACGACCATACACTCGTATCGGCTGGATAGGAGCTGATAGATTTTTCTGATGGTGTCGGGATTGATGGATTGATCACTCAATTGTGCGGCGGTAAGGGGGGCCACCGGCAGCTCGAACGAATAGGGACAAATAGCACCGATCGTCTCCTCGCTTTCAATGATGGATTGCAACCGGGCTGCATCCGACCGAGAGTCCCTTCCTGCCACGGTACCTGTCTCGATTGGTTTCATGACGCCGACTGAGAGGCCACGCTTCTTCAGATGCAGCGCGAGCGCAGCTGCCACCAACGTCTTTCCCACGCCCGTGTCGGTTCCGGTGATGAAGACTCCGTGTTTCATAAGAAACATCCAATGAGCTGTGGCATATGACGCCGCTTCTTACTTAAAGATGTCTGCTGTCGCAGTTCCATACTTGTCCCGATACATCCGTGAGTTGAGCCAAGTGGACGATCGTCCCGACGACTTCGTGAATATTCGGAGGGCGGTGTAGGGCGTGATCGAGCCAGCCCTGTCCTTCCGGGAACAAACCCATAGTCAAGTCGGTCTTCTGCCAGCCCGGTAGCACGAGATTCACTCGAATATTCTGCGGACCCCATTCCAGCGCAGCCGTTCGGACGAGACCGAGCAGTCCGGCCTTCGATGCGGCATACGCGCTCTGGCCGGTCGCGCCGTGAGACCCCGTGCGGGAACCGATCACAATAATGGAGCCTCCGCTGCGAGCGATTAATACGGGTGCGATCGCGCGCAGACAATGAAACGTGCCTGTGAGATTGGTTGCGATGACGTTATCCCAAATCTCTTCAGAATGACGCACGAGCAGGTCGCTTTGTCCAAGCCCTGCATTGCACACAAACACCAATGGGCCGGACGCGCAGCCAGAGAACCCGTCCACCATGCGGCGAACGGATTCACCTTCACGAATATCCGCAGGATAGAGATCACCGATCCCGCCGGCGTCGAGCACCTGTCGCAATGTCGCGTCTGCTGCCGGTGTATTGCGATAATAGTGCACGCCCACGTACCACCCGGCTTTTCCAAAGGCCTCACAGATTGCACGACCGATCCCACCGGACGCTCCGGTGATGAGCGCAGCTGGACGATCGGGAGGGCTGAGCAACTGATCCGTTGGGGGAAGGTTGTTGGGCGAGGCCAAGGGTTCCATGCTTGGGGGAATTATGCGGTGAGAAGGAGGCCAAGGCAAGCGCGAGTCGAAACTCAGCGCATCGCCGGTCGGCTTGCCGCTATCGGGACTCCTGTGGTACCGTCAAAATCTGGCTTCTGGAGCACGACCATGCGGAAACGTGAACTCGTCATGCTGTGTGTAGTGATGATAGTTGTCGGCATTCTGTCTGGATTTCACGCGTGGACCGAGAGCGCTGGTGCCGAGGAAACGGTCATCATCGAGAAGTCAGAGGAATATTTTCCTGACAGCCCCGGCAGCCGGTGGGCGTATCGCGGTCAGATCAGCGAAGGACCTCTCCAGACGGTTGAGCTTAAATTTTTCTCGAACGTCTCGACGGTGTCAGGAACAAAAACCATCAACGGGGCCACCGTGACGGTGTTTCATGACACGAACCCCGGCAATCACGGGCCAGCGGATAGTTTCTATCGCCGAGATGCGGTCGGCATTGTCTACTATGGGTCGGACCCTGGAACGCCGTTGGAAGAACAGATCACCCCCTATCAGATATTCCGGTTTCCTTTAACGGTCCCATCTTCCTTTCAACAGTTTGATCGTACAGGGCTCAATTTTGGCACCGACATGGATCGTGACGGAACAGATGAAAAAGTCGATGTTCAAGGCTGGAGCGCGGTGATTGGTCGCGAGAGCATCACTGTACCGGCCGGCACCTTTCAGGATGCGATCAAAGTCGAAGCACGAATGAAGATGAAGATCCATCTCTCCGGCAGCCGTCGTAGCATTTCGGGCAGCGACGTGATGACGGCCTGGTTCGCCAAAGGCGTCGGTCTCGTGAAATATTCAGAACGACAGGAATTAGCCGCCATGAGAGACGAACGGGGCGTCGTGACGGAAATCACGGAAGAACTAGAAGAGCACGATGTGAAACCCCGGAAGGCCTCATTGGATAGATTCGAATCCACGCCGGAGGGTGTTTTCGCTGACCACGCGGCTGATCATGAACTGGACCAAGTAGTCTTCCCCGCCCGCTTTCGCTCCTATCCCTGAGAAGCGGTGCCCTCCGAAGGGTTGACGAGAGACGAGGGCGCCGGTAATCGGGCGATTCAGGTACAGATTCCCCACGTCGAACTGCTCGCGGGCGATTGCAAGATTGGCGGGACTCCTCGTATAGACTCCACCCGTCAGCGCGTAGTCGGTCTCGTTCGCCATCCGTATCGCCTCGACAAAACTATCCGCCTTCATGACCGCTAATACCGGACCGAATATTTCCTCTTGGGCCAATCGGTGATGCGATTGGATATCGACAAAGACGGTCGGCCCGACAAAATATCCCTCCTGACCTACGGGACATTGCACAAGCATCCGTCCTTCCTCACGTCCGATCGAAATGTGCCGCTGAATACCGGCTTGAGCCCGGGCATCGATCACTGGTCCCACTCTGGTACCCGGCTCCACTGGATCGCCGATCTCTAAGCTCAACACGGCCTCTCTCAAACGTGCCACGAATGGGTCGTAGACTGCGCGGTGAACGATGACACGCGAACAGGCCGAGCATTTTTGTCCTGCATACCCGGAGAATGACGTCACGACTCCCGCGATCGCCTCGTCGAGGTCCGCCGTTTCGCCGACAATGATGGCGTTCTTTCCACCCATCTCGGCAATGACTCGTTTGATCATGGTCTGTCCGGGGCACAGGCGAGAGGTTTCGTTCAGGATGTGAAGCCCCACAGTTTTCGACCCAGTGAACACGATGGTTGCAACATGAGGATGTGCGATGAGCGCTTGTCCGATGTCGGGTCCGCCTGGAAGGCAGATCAAACAATCGGCCGGTACACCTGCCTCGATCAAGATGTCGGTGAGCAACGCTCCGAGGTGAGGTGAGCGCTCAGAAGGTTTAAAGAGGACTGGATTGCCGGTTACCAGGGCCGCCGAGATCATTCCGGCCGGGATGGCGAGTGGAAAGTTCCATGGCGCGATGACCGCCGTGAGGCCGCGCGGTCCATAGATACGATGATTCAGTTCTCCCGGATAGTCACCGAATCGTGTGGACTGAGCCAAGCGATCCATCTCATCCGCGTAGTAGCGAAGAAAGTCGATGGCTTCGGCAACATCGGCCTCGGCCTCGCGCCAAGGCTTGCCGACTTCAAAGATTTCCCATGCGGCAAGTTCGTAGCGACGGCGACTCATCTCTGCTGCAGCCTTGCGCAGAATATCGGAGCGCACTTCTGGACCAGTACGTCGCCAGCTCTCCCATCCGTGAAGTGCTTGGTCGATGGCTGGGTTCAGATCCGATATTGCCGCACTCTGCACCTGAGCCACGACTTCTTCCGGCTTACAGGAATTTCGAGATTCCAACCATGGGCCGGTCAGTCTGCTATCGGAGGTGCTGTATTCCCATCGGCGACCGAGTTGAGATCGAACCGATACAATTCCTGCGTGCATGGCTTCGCGAACATCGGTTTGAGAAAAGTCGCCGTGCGGTTCGTTGGCAAAGCTGCGAGCGTGCTTCGTGGTGTTGAGCGGTGGATGTAGAGGTGAGGTCTGTGGTGGAGCGAGTAGCTGAGGCAGTGGTTGGGACTCCACATACTCTTTTTTGAGAAACGACTCATTCGATGTGTTTTCCAGCAGCCGCCGCACCAGATAGGCCATGCCGGGCAGCAGCCGGCCTACTGGAGCATACAACCGTACACGGCGACCTAATTTCACCATGGCTTGTTGGAACGGCTCGGCCATGCCGAAGATCATCTGATATTCTCGCGCATCGGGAGGCAGATCCAGCAACTCCGCATGGGCTTCCACAGCTGCTAGCGTACGTAGATTGTGTGTGCCGAATGCAGGACGGATCAGGTCTATATGCTCAAAGAGAACGGGAATCAGCCGTTCATAATTGCGATCGGTTTCTGCCTTCAGCTCAAAAAGAGGAGACGGCCAGCCGGCTTGTCTATACCGCACGGTGTCTGAGTCCCAGTAGGCACCTTTGACCAGTCGAATCGTAATCGGCACACCGCGGTCGCGAACCCATCCGACTAAGTCCTGAATGTCACGTTCGGTGTTTCGATGATAGGCCTGTAAGGCGAGCCCAGCATAGGGGTAAGATCGATAGGCTGGTTCGTTAAAGAGCCGTTTGAAAATATCAAGGATCAGACTTTTGGTTTCCGCCTGCTCCATATCAAAAATGAGCCCCGCTGAGAGTTCGCGCGCTCGGTCCACCAGCGGGCGGAGACGCGCGGCGACCGACTCATAACTGCCGTCGGGGTCAATTGGGTCCAGTTTCGATGAGAGAGCTGAAATCTTGAGTGAGAGCTGCACACGAGGGATCTGTCCCAAGTGGTCTCGCTCAAGCAACGGGGAGGAGGGCCAAGCCTTGGTGACCTGTCCGAGTTCAGTCAATGCGTTCAGGCATCGATCTCGATAGCGATCGGCCTCCTGTTCGCTGATCGTCGCTTCTCCCAGTAGATCGACTGACCAGGCTCGGTCTTTGCCCCACAGTTGGGATAAGGCTGGAATCGCTTCATCGACTGATGCGCCGGCGATAAACGTCTTGGCCATCTGCTCAATCTGTTTCCTGATGGACTTGCCGGTCAGGCGCACGCCGATGCCGGTTGAGGTGAGTGCCCTGAAGCCCCATTGCAGTCCGAACAGCTCACCGCTCTCCCGGCCAAAATACTCTTCGGCGAGTGAGACGACTCGTCCATCGTCCTCGATGACGGGGAGGACATCGATGAAATGGAACAAACGGGTCTTGAACGACGCATCCTTCATGGCCAAATTGATCGCCGATTGGGACCACCATCGGCTATCAAAAATGGAAGGTGAAAGCCCGGACGACAGCTGCGCGAGCTGTTCGCCGATACGGAGGATGGCTGCTTCCAGTGAGGGGGATGGTGTCATCGACGGTCCTCGGGGTGAGTCGTTCTCTGTGAATTCAGTATACATCTCGGACGCCCCATGTTCATCGCCCGAGGCTTCCCCCATCGGCACATGCACAATAGCCGGATCGCCCCATTTCATTTCACGCGGCGCATCGCTTATGATGATGGGGCAGGCTCA
>JAOUMR010000044.1 GCA_029881435.1 Nitrospira sp. | reverse complement strand
ATCGATCAGGGGAATGACTGCATGATAGTGAATCAGGGTTCACGATTTTTTGGAGATAAGGAGGAAGAACATTATGGTCACTGATCTACAGATGAGGTTTCCGCTGGTTAGATCCCTCATGGTCCACGTGGCCATCATCGTGATCAGTATTTGTGGCATATTTATCAGGTTAAGACCGACTCGCTGAAGTCCTCGAGTCTGACCTCTAAACATGAAGCATCACGCTGGATTCTTCAGCGGGCAGGAGGCTAGTGTTTGATTACAAGTTGAACGAGTTTGCTAGCGGAACCATGGGGCTGGTATAAGGCCAATCACTCAAATTCGTCCCACCCACTTAAGCGAGTGCCGAAGACCAAGGTGCGCCGAGTGGTGGAAATTACAATGAGGCCGTTTTCGTTATCCACTCCCAGGATGTGTTCATGGACGTCCAATGGCTTCGATGAGAACCCCCCAAGGAGCGGTGTGAATCCCACCAGTCGCTCATTCGTGATGAAGACGGCCCCATAGTCATTGCTGTGGAAGCGGGTGACTTTTTCTCGAACCCTCAACGATTCATCCAACCACACACCATTGACGTCGCGAAATCCATACAGGTGTCGATCGGTCCTGATCAAGCTGAAGGTTGAGAGAATCTTGCGTTCAAGGACCTTCTCGTTGAGGTCGAGCTCTTTCTTGGTCCACGTCAGGGCACGGCTTGAAAACCCTAAGAGGCGACGAGAAGTCACCACGATTCCGTTGATGCCATTCGTGCCGGAGCTGAGCACGATCTCCTGCGCGCCGAGAGGGATTTCTCTTTGTCCACTCAGCTGACTGGTCGCGATGGCTTGACCAGACTCCAGATGCAGGGTGACCTCGGTGCCCGTTTCTATAGCTGATGCGATGGTTTCGCAAGATGAACAATTCATGAGAAGCGAGATGCAAAGAAGCAAGCTTCGAGGAAACAGAGACATGATCCTATGATTCTACCGTAACTGTGCGAACCATTGGGGGAGCGAAGCGAGTCAGAAGCAGTCTCAGTTGGGCCGTCGTGAAGCCGGAGTTGAGAAGAATATTTGTAGTGCGGGAGCAATCGGGACTACGGGCTCGGTTCGTTCAGGCGGATGGTATAAAGATAGTGGTACAGGCCCTTTCGTTCCAGTAGTTGTGCATGGGTGCCTTCCTCAACGAGCTTTCCTTTGTCGAGAACCACAATTCGGTCGGCACGCTGAATCGTCGACAGCCGGTGGGCGACAACAAAGGTGGTGCGTCCTTCCATGAGGCGGTGGAGTGCCTCTTGGACCAGGCGCTCTGAATCGGTGTCGAGCGAGGAGGTGGCTTCATCCAGGAGCAGAATACGAGGATTTTTGAGGATCGCTCGAGCAATTGCAATTCGTTGACGCTGTCCACCCGACAAGTTGACGCCCTTTTCACCGACCACGGTTTGGTATCCGTCCGGTAAGGTTGTGATGAAGTCATGCGCATGAGCGGCTTTGCTGGCTTCCCATACAGTCGTTTCGTGTGCGTCCATCTTTCCGTAACGAATATTATCGAGAATCGTGCCTCCGAAAAGGACCGTTTCTTGCGGGACCAGTGAGATCTGTCGGTACCAACTCTCAAGCGTGATGTCTCGGAGGTCTCTTCCATCGATGGTGAGGCGACCTTCGGTTGGGTCGTAGAAGCGGTGCAGGAGATTGATCACTGTGGTCTTGCCGGCGCCGGTTGGTCCGACCAACGCAACGAGTTCGCCGGGCTTGGCTTCAAAGGAAAGGTTGGACAATACCGAGTGGCGAGGATCATAGCCAAACGTGACGCTCTCCATCCGCACATGGCCCTCGACTGTGACCAGTGTCTGCGCGTCTGGTCGATCGTCAATGTCCGGCTGAGCATCCAGTATTTCAAAGACGCGTTGCGTCGCTCCTTGGGCCTCCTTGATCTGGGTAAAGACGCGCGCGGCTGCGCTGAAGGGCCCGATCAAAATGCCTGCGAACAAGATGAAGGCGAACAGATCGCCCGGCGTCACGGTGCCGTCGATGACCTGCCGGCCTCCGTACCACAGCACGGCGGTCGCCGACGAAAATGTCATGAGGCTGATTACCGGAATGAAGACGGCCATGATGCCCGCTCGGCTGAGTGTGAGGCGGAGAGTCTGATCGACCTGATCGGCGAATCGTTCTGTTTCGCGTGGCGTCTGGACAAACGATTTGACGATGCGAATACCCGAAATCACTTCTTCAGCCAGCGTACTGAGCGCGGCGGTATGGTCTTGAATCGAGGTTGAAAGGGATTTCAATCTGCGCCCAAACAGCTTTGAGATCACGACTAATAACGGAAGGAGAACCAGAATAAGGAGACAGAGCTGCCAGTTCATGAGGAGCAAGAACGTGATGCCGCCCACGAAGGTCACCAGTTGTTTGACCGCATCAATGGGGGTTTCTGTGACGAGGGATTGAATCACTGTCACATCGGACATCAAGCGAGAGAGCAATTCTCCCGTACGTCGACGAGAAAAAAAGCTGACCGTCAACGTTTGCAGGTGGGCGAAGAGATGTTTGCGGAAATCGGCGATGACGTTCTGAGAAACCCACGCCGTCAGATAACTATGGCCCATGGAGCAGAGTCCTTGGAGAACAACCAATCCCAAGAACGCGCCGATCAACTGCGTCATTTTGTCGGCATCATGCTGGACGGTCACAACATCCCAGAGAGAGCCAGCCAGTCGGACTAATGCGAGATTGATGGCTGCCACTCCTGACACCAGCAGGCCGGCAAGCATGAGGCGTGTCAGGTAGGGTCGAACAAACGGAAGGAATCGCTTGAAGATCAACATGATGGCTTACACGGCATGATCGACCAGAAACCTGTGTCAGTTCACGGTGTTATTGGGAAATGCTGGGCCGACGGGGGCGAGACGAATGGGCTAGAGTTGAGCGATCGACTCGATTAAGTTCTTATTGATCGCGACAAAATCAGACCGATCCTTATCATTGATGAGGACGTCGGTTAGGCTGATGAAGAGACGTGCTTCTTCGTTGATCGCATCGGAGACACGATTGCGCATCGGAGGGACCAGAAAGTCTCCGACGTAGGTGCAATTGACCGTCCGTACACGGATGCGGACTTTCTTGCCCTCGGCCACGATCCTCTCCTCCCGCCACGCAGGCTGAGTTTAGCTTTTTCGGCGAAGAAACTTCTGTCGCTGGCGCAGCTTCTTGTATTTATGCTTGCGCATTTTCTTTCGGCGCTTCTTCAGAACGCTTGACATGCTTCGTATCTCCTAAGGGGGCAGAGTCTAAAAGCTTTCCGTCGAAAATGCAAGATCACAGCACTTTTTTCCGTATGGTATACTGACACCCCATGAATCTTCATAAATACTGCCTTTCGCGGGTTTCGTTCATAGGGTGGCTCCTGTTGTGTACCCTTGTGATGGCCGGGTGTCCTTCCAAGACGATCCAGTACCCTGAGGAGCACGACCGTCTTCTTCGCCTTGATCAGGCAATGGAATCCTTACGGAGCGCGTATCAACGAAAAGATCGATCAGCCTTCCATTCTCTGCTGTTGCCGCAGGATCAGATGGAGGAACTTCACCGACAAGCTGAGATGGACTTCGAAACGTTTCATGCCATCACTCTTGAGTTCAAGATCGAGCGAGTCGTGATCGAAAAGGATGACATCGACGTGTTCGTCAATTGGCAAGGGAACTGGAAGAAAGATGCCGATGATGCGGGTATGCGGCAGCGCGGCCACGCGCGGTTGCAATGGGCTGGGGTGCCTTCGATCCTTCTACGAGGAGTTGAGGGGGACTTGCCGTTTGGAATGAAGACGAAGCAATCGCTATCCGAGACTCCTTCACCGCAAGCTCCGCTACAATAGCGATGTCTCGAACTGTTCCGGAAGCAGATTTTCTTGTGATCGGGAGTGGAGTCGCAGGGCTCCGCGCCGCATTAGAACTTTGCCGCGTCGGTCGAGTGATTGTCCTCACGAAAGGCCACCCCCTACAGAGCAACTCCATTTTTGCACAAGGTGGGGTCGCCGTGGCGATGAGCGAAGAAGATGATGTTGCGATCCACCTGACGGATACGGTGAAAGCTGGACACGGGCTGTGTCGTCGTGACGCGGTACGTGTGTTGGTTGAAGAAGGACCGAATCGAATTCAAGAACTGATCCGGTGGGGAGCCAAGTTCGACAAGACCGGAGGCAAGTTTGCCTTTGCGCGGGAAGCCGCACACAGCCGCAGCCGAATACTGCGTGCTCGCGGTGATGCGACGGGAAACGAAATGGTGCGTGCCTTAATGACGCAGGTCGCCCGACAGAAACAGATTGTCCGCTTGGATTATCATTTCACCGTTGATCTTGTGGTGGCGGAAGGTCGCTGCTGCGGGGCGGTGGTCCTGGATGAATATTCAGGAGAACAGTTCATTCTTCGCGCAAAGGCCGTCCTTCTCTCGACTGGTGGAGCCGGTCAGATTTTTGCTCGAACCACGAATCCGCCTAATGCGACCGGCGATGGAATGGCCATGGCGTTTCGCGCAGGAGCGGAACTCCAGGATATGGAATTCGTGCAGTTTCACCCGACGGCATTGTATCTGCCGTCGAGCCCTCCGTTCTTGCTGTCCGAGGCGATGCGGGGAGAAGGAGGGCAACTGCGCAACCATAAAGGCGAAGCGTTCATGCAACGCTACCATCCGCTCGGCGTCCTGGCCCCGAGAGATATCGTGGCGCGTGCCATTTGGACGGAGATGGCGGCGACGCGGACACGACATGTCTATCTTGATGTGACGCATCTGGGATCGAATTTCGTGAAGCGACGGTTTCCCACTATCTATGCGACCTGCTTACGTCACGATATCGATATCACTGAGGAATGGATTCCAGTCTCTCCGAGTGCGCATTACATGATGGGTGGAGTTGCGACCGATATCAATGGGGCCACGACGCTGTCGGGTCTTTTTGCGGCTGGAGAGGTTGCGTGTAGTGGTGTGCATGGTGCCAATCGCTTGGCCAGTAACTCTCTGTTGGAGGGTTTGGTGTTTGGGATGCGGGCCGGTGCTGCTGCGATAGCCTGGGCAGCACGCTGTTCGACGCCGGACGTGACTCTTCACGGTGAGCGGCTGAGGTGCGGTGGAGCTGGTCGATTAGAAGACGCTGAGAAGTTACGAAGCTCGTTGCGTCGAACGATGTGGGGCCAAGTGGGGCTTGTCCGTTCTCGCGAGTCGTTGATTCGGGCGAGCGCGCAACTTGCCCGATGGGAACAGATGGTCTCTCAATCCTTCTTGACGCGGACCGATCTGGAAGTCAAGAACATGGTTCAAGTGGCCCACTGTGTAGCGGAAGCTGCGCTCTGGCGGGAGAACAGCGTTGGTGCCCACTATCGCTCCGACTCCCAAAAATCTCAAAGTTCGGGGTGGAAACTACACAGTCGACTGCGTCTGGGCGAACGCGTTACTGACCAGGTGGGATCGAAGAAACGGAGGCGGGTCGCTGGGCTGCGCTCTCCGAAGACGGGATGACGTGACCGGTTGAGCTGAGGTCGTTCGCAAGGAAGGTTCGATAGTATCGTAAGACCTTGCGAACATACTGGCGAGTTTCCTTGATCGGTGGAAGGGTTCGATAGCGATCGACCACGTGCTCTCCGGCATTGTAGGCGGCGAGAGCAAGGGGTAGATTTCCTCGAAATCGATCGAGGAGTTGTCTCAAATACTTGGTTCCCCCTCCGATATTATCCTCGGGGTTGTAGAGGTCTCGCACATCCAGCCGGACTGCCGTCTGCGGCATCAATTGCATCAATCCAATAGCTCCTGCCCGAGAGACCGCGCGCGGGTCAAAGTCCGACTCGGCCTTAATGACGGCACGGATCAGGGCGGGGTGAAGTTGATGTTCTCGGGAAAATCGGCTGATCATCGGTTCCAACTCTTTTTCTGAAATGACTAGGTGCAGACGATTCGGGTAGAGGTCAACCCGGCGGTACCGCACATCAGAGGGGACGTTCGTTAAGGAGATCGTCCCTTTGGCATCAATGTATTGATAGATTTCTGCGTGGAGACCCGGAACTGCGGTCGTCAGGCTACTGCTGAGCATCATGAGGGCGACCAGGGCGGTCCACCTGCGAGAGGAGGTGAGTGGAGATCTGTCCTTCAGCATGGTCAAACGATAGCAGTCTGTAACAGACTGTCAAGGAAATGCACATCTTATGCCGTTTATGCCGTTAGGAACAGCTCGGGGATGGTGGAAAAGCGGGAAGATTGGTAGATCATGACGAGCTGATAGGCTCCAAGAATCGCTCACGTGCCTCCAGAAATCGAGCTTGTAGCTTCGAAGTCACTGGGCCTGGTTTCCCTCTTGCAATTCTTTTAGTGTCGACCATGGATACGGGCATGATTTCCATGCTGGTGTTCGTGAGAAAACATTCGTCTGCACGATACAGCTGGTCGACGGTAAAGTGTCCCTCTTCGATGCGGATGTGGAGTTCTCCCGCCAGCCGAATCACGATCCCTCTCGTGATGCCGTCGAGCAAGCCACACTCCAGGGCGGGAGTTCGTAGTCTTCCGTCAGCCACAAAGAACAGGTTGCTGATTGTGCATTCGGTCAGGTGTTGCTCCCAATTGAGCAGGATGCTCTCAAATGCATTTGCGGCGATGGCCTCGCGTTTGGCCAGGATGTTGTTCAAAAAGCTCAGCGCCTTCACCTGTGGCGGCAATGCACTCGGCAGGTTCCGTTTGGTGGAAGCGACGATGATGTTGACGCCGCTCGCATAGAGAGCAGCTGCCGGCGGTACAAGCGGTTTGGCCATCACGACAACAGTCGGCGAGGGGCACAGCGCAGGATTCAAACCGATGTCTCCAGCTCCTCGTGAAACCGTGATGCGCAGATAGGCATCTTGTTGATCAGTCCCGACCGTGTTGCGTGCCATGGCTTCATGCAGGATGTCCGCCCACTCCTTCAGGGGAATCGGGATCGTCAACCCAATGGCTTCCGCGGAACGAAACAGTCGTGACAGATGTTGATCCCGCATGAAGAGGCGAGAGCCGTAGGAGCGAATCGTTTCATAGACTCCATCTCCGTAAAGAAATCCATGATCGAAAACGGAGATCACAGCATCGTCTTCTTGCACGAACGTATCATTCAGATAGATCCACATCTCGTTATGAAAACGCGCTGAAAAAAGACTGGGCTTTATGGATGGTTTCGTCGTATTCACACGCCGGGTCGGAGTCGGCCACGATCCCTGCTCCGACCTGAAGAGAGGCCATGCCGTTTATCACCACGAGCGTGCGGATCAGAATGTTGAAATCGAGATCTCCACTCCAGCTGAGGTAGCCCATCGATCCGGTGTAGGGACCGCGGCGGACTGGTTCTAATTCCTCGATGATTTCCATGCAGCGAATCTTAGGGACGCCGGTAATCGTTCCCCCTGGGAACATGGCCTTTAGCAGGTCGAAACCGGTGACGTGGTTCCGTATGGTTCCTGACACCTGTGAGACCAAGTGGTTGACATGGGAATATTGCTCCAACGTCATAAGTTCGTCGACATGAATGCTTCCGTACCGACAGACACGACCGAGGTCATTCCGTTCCAGGTCTACCAACATGATGTGTTCTGCTCGCTCTTTTTTATTCGCGTGCAGTTCGGTGACAAGCTGTTGATCGGCGAAGACTGTTTCCCCACGTGGCCTGGTTCCGGCGATCGGTCTGGTGTCGGCGCGACGACCATCAAGGCGAACAAGCCGTTCAGGCGAAGAACTGATGAGGCGAACTGCATCGGACCGGAGTATCCCTGAGAAAGGGGAAGGGTTCAGCGTCCGCAAACGACGATAGGCGGATAAGTCGGCTTGAAGCTCTCCCCGAGTCAGCGCCTCGCAGCTCACTGTGAAACGGTGTGAAAGGTTGGCTTGGTAGATGTCGCCGGCTGCGATGTACTCCTGACAACGCCGTACGCTCTGCATGTAGGATGATCGGTGTTGTTCTGGTGTGAATGTGAGGCGTTCCAGCACATCAACTCGTGGTTCAATCCTGACGGACTTGCTTAACTGAGCGTCGAATGCGGCAAGGCGATCCGTTCCCTCTCGAAACAGTTTGTCTCGAGGCTCACCCAAGAATCGTTCGAGTGGAGGACAGAACATCAGAACAAGGTCGCCCAGCTCATGATCGACGGCTCCCACGACGTCAAAAAATGAGAACCCAAGATCTGGGCAAGCCAGGCGATTGGGGGCCAGCGATGGGAGCGGTTCGAATTGTCGGGCGAGATCATAGCTGAAATACCCGATAGCTCCGCCAAAAAACGGTGGACCTCCGGGAAGACGCTCGATCCGCTGACTGCCCACAAGATGCATCAAGCGTTCATAAGGGTCTAACCCCGATTCCGTGTGACCGAGAGTCGAGTGTTGTACGAACTGATCGGCTGTTCCAGTCAACGTCTGATAGGGGTCGGTGCCGAAGTAGGAATACCGTCCCATGGCTCCGCCACCGTTGCCGCTTTCAAAGAGAAAGGAGGGGTGTCGAGCTGAGGCGATTCTCGAATACAGCTCGAAGGGACTCGCCGAAGGGCAGGGTCGCGTCATAATGAGAGGCGAAGGAGGCCCATCCAAGAATGATAACGACGACAAGGTGGTTAGCCGCATGGACGGTCACGTCCTTCGTGAAAAGCGCGAACTCACTATAGCGCAGAGATTTTCTGAGAGGTAGGCCTCTAACGGCTTGACATTGCAAGCAGAGTTTTGCTTAAATTGAGAGCCCATCAACGGCAGAGTTGTGTGTACGTGCTCTCGCCTCCCATGGGTCTTAAATGGCCCCTTCACAAGATCCCCTATACGCGGGGCTCGGTCAAGCGGTTCGGATGGCAACCGATCTGCTGGCTGCGCTGATTGTCGGGGGAGGAT
Source organism: Nitrospira sp. (assembly GCA_029881435.1). GTDB lineage: Bacteria > Nitrospirota > Nitrospiria > Nitrospirales > Nitrospiraceae > Nitrospira_D. The sequence goes on along the minus strand of JAOUMR010000044.1, from coordinate 18,218 downwards.
TGGGGTGGGCCTGTGATACATATCTGCTCGATTCTACCCCATGGGGAATGATCGGAGGATTGGTGTTAGGCCTCGTCGCAGGTATGAGGAATGCCTATCGGTCGGCCCAGCGGTGGCCGAAAACATAACGACCTTCGATAGAAAAAACACAGGAGTATCGTGGAAGAGAGTCCGCTTCATCAATTTGAGCTAGAAAATTGGGTTCCGATTTCCCTTGGTGGGCTAGACGTTTCCATCAATAAGGCCGTCGTCTTCATGTGGATTGTCATCGCTGTGGCAGCGGTGCTCATGGTGATGGCTGGATCTGCGCGCAAGCTGGTGCCAGGGAAAATGCAGAGCCTGGCGGAAATGATGGTGGACTTCATCCGGAGTATGATCCTGGATACGATGGGGAAGGAAGGGATGCGCTTCTTCCCCCTCATCGCCACTCTGTTCTTGTTTATTCTGTTCAGTAATCTCATCGGGCTGATCCCGGGAAGCTATACGGTAACGAGCCAAATCATCGTGACAGCTGTATTTTCCTTTGTGGTTTACGGGATCAGTTTGGTTCTAGGGTTTATGTTACATGGGGTGAAGTTCCTGGGCATTCTTGTCCCACCCGGTACACCAGGGTGGCTCGTGCCCTTGATGATTCCGATTGAGATCATCAGCCAAGTGGCACGGCCTGTTTCGCTGGCTGTTCGGTTATTTGCCAATATGACGGCTGGCCATGTCATGCTCGCCGTCCTGTTTAGCTTGACGATAGGTGGCGGATTGTTGATTGGATGGCTGCCTTTTGCGTTTACGGTGGCGATCTATGGCTTGGAATTTGGCATCGCATTCATTCAAGCCTATATTTTCAGCATCTTGACATGCGTCTACTTAGGGGACGCATTTCATTTGCACGGTCATGAAGAGCACGCGCATTAGCGCATGCGAGTTTAGACAAGAGAGGAGTAAGCCATAATGGATTCAGCAGCAGCAGGGTTGATCGGCATGGGGTGTGCTGCGGCAGGGTTTGCCGGAGCCGGTGTTGGCATCGGGTTCATCTTCGGAAAGATGATTGAAGTGGTGGCACGTCAGCCTGAAGCCGAGGCTCGCGTCACGAAGTACATGTGGATCGGATTCGCGCTGGTGGAAGCCATCGCGCTCTATGGCCTGGTCATTGCCTTCATCATCATGGGCTTTCGAAAGGGGTAAGGGGAGCAACAGGGGAATAGGCGTCTCCGTTACGTCGGTACCCTTCTATCCTAGGAGTTCACATGCCGCAGTTTGAATCGCATTTTTTTTCTTCTCTCATCTTCTGGGAGATCGTGTCCTTCGGGATTCTGCTGTTCATCCTCTATAAGTATGCGTTCCCCGGTCTCTTGAGCGTCCTCGAAGAACGAGAAAAGAAAATCAAGGACAGTCTCGAGCAGGCCGAGCATCATCGATCAGAGGCTGAACGCCGGCTGAAGGAGTATGAAGCCAAGCTCAGTGCGGCGGGCAAGGAAGCGGAAGCTATTCTTGCGGCTGCCAAAGAACGCGCGCAACGGCTTCTTGATGAAAACGAACAGCGATTGACTGCAGAAGCTGAACGAATCAAAGGCGATGCGACGCGTGAGATCGAGCAAGAACGCCGTAAGGCCGTGCAGGACATCCGCACTCAGACGACTGAATTGGCGCTGATGGTGGCGGAGAAAGTCGTGCAGCGGAGTTTGACGGAAGCCGATCAGCGAAAGTTCGCAGATGAAGCGTTGGAAGCGCTTTCCAAATCCTACCAACGGTAGTGGTGTGTCGTAGCGTGGGTGGAGTCAGCGTAGGCTGACTCCACCTGGTCGGTACCCTTCTAAATCCACGGTCACGAACTTAAACCCCAGTTCCTTCAGTTTCCCGCTGATTCTCGCACATCGATCTGATTCGATGAGCCCAGGTAGTTCGTCTTTGGCGACTTCAATTCTCGCAACATCACCGTGGTTACGGACTCGAAAATGACGAAATCCTTCTCGATGCAGCACAGCCTCCGCGTCTTCAACGCGATGTAATTTTTCCAACGTAATCATATTTCCACGTGGGATTCGTGATGAAAGACAGGCTGCAGCGGGCTTGTCCCAATTCGAAAGACCGAGATCTTTGGCGAGGGTGCGGATATCGGCCTTCGAGAGCTCAGCTTCGACGAGGGGGCTACGAACTCCCCATTCACGTGCGGCCTTGATCCCGGGGCGGTCGTCACCGAGATCATCGAGGTTGGTTCCGTCTAGGACATACGCCGCCGCGTGTGATTCCCGCAGGCCTCCGAGAAGTTGATACAAATCGGTTTTACAGTGGAAGCAACGGTTCGCGTCGTTCTTAACAAAGTCGTCAATGGCGAGCTGATCCGTCTTCGCGATTTCATAGCGCGCACCGATCTCCCGAGCCACCCGCTCAGCAGCCTCCAGCTCAATCGATGGGAATGTCGGTGAGACGGCCGTGATCCCAACCGCCTTCTCCCGGAGTTGATCGTGGGCAACTTTGAGAACGAATGCACTGTCAATTCCCCCTGAATAGGCTACTACCACTGAACCCATTTCGCTCAGGAGGGATCGAAGTCGAGCGAGTTTCTGTTGGAGAAGGGATGCCTGTTGAGTGTGCATGTGTATCTGCCTAATGACGAACTTTCGCTTTCGCGATATTGCCGACCACAACTAATGCATAATGCTGAGGATTGAGATACTGTTTTGCGACTCGCAATACATCTTCTTTCGTCACCCGTTCGATCCACTTTGTATACTGGCTGAAGTAGTCGAACCCCAACCCATAGAACTCCACTTGGGCTAAGACCTGGGCCATCTTTGCCGTGGAATCTAGTCTGAGCGGGAAGCTGCCCATTAGAAATGCTTTGGCTTCGGCTAATTCTTGATCGGTGACCGGAGCCTCTCGAATAGCCTTCATCTCGGACAACACGCTGCTGATGGCCTGGTTGGTCGTTTCGGTTCGAGTCTGGAGATTAATCCAAAAAGAGCCGGGCATCGCTCGGGTATCATAATGGCTTGTGATGCCGTAGGCGAGCCCCTGCTTGTCACGAATCGAGTCCATCAGGCGCGATGAGAATCCACCGGCACCCAGGATATGGTTCATGACGGTCACGGCGTAAAAATCAGGGTTCGTTCGACGGATTCCCGGATGGCCGATCACAATGGTTGATTGTGTGAGATCTTTTTCAATGAGCTGCACCACCTTTTTATCGATGGTAGCCGGTTTCTTGGCTGGCCGAGGCTGTACCGTGCCTTTCTTCCAGGATCCAAAATGCGTCTGAACCAGTGCTGTCGCCTGTTCTACCGTCACGTCGCCGACAATCGTGAGGATCACTTGGTTGGGAAGATACTCTTTGGCATAAAAGCTCTGAACATCTGCCAGGGTGATCTTATTCAACGTCTCCTCAGTCCCGTTCACCGGCCAACGATAGGGGTGATTCTGGAAGACCAGCTGGTTGAAGGCTTTCATGGCGACGTGTCCAGGATCGTCGTTGTCGCTGGATATTTCGCCTAGGATCTGTGAGCGGATCCGTTCGAATTCCTGCTTGGGGAAAACTGGGTGCTGAAGAATATCGGCGAGGAGGGTAAACCCGAGGTCGATATCTTTCTGAAGAATGCGCGCGGAGGCGCTGCTGAAATCGTCGCCCGCATGCGCTCCTAGCGAGCCGCCGACAAAGTCGATCTCTTCAGCCAACTGTTTAGACGTTCTCGTCGCCGTGCCTTCGTCCAGGAGACTGGCAACTAAGTTTGCGAGGCCTGCCTTTTCGGCAGGGTCTTGTGCCGAGCCGACTTTGATGAGAGCATGGATTTCAACAATGGGCAGGAAGTGTTGTTCCAATACCAGAACAGTCATGCCATTGGGGGTCGTGAATCTCGCGGGGGAAATATCTGCTGCCAATCCCGTCGTCGTCACCCCCAGCAGCAAGCCAGCGCACAGGAGCCACTTACACATGCCAATCCCAAGCCGATGTTGAACGGATGGTGAATTGAAACAGTAGTGCCTCGCGCTGTGTGGCTCATCCCTCATGGTCACCTACGATTTTCCTTCGCGTATCGCTGTGGGGTTCGATTCTTCGGGTGGTTTGGGAGGTAAAGGAATCAGAATGCCAAGGGTCCGATTGTCCTCGGTAAGATATTGTCTGGCCACGCGCTGAATGTCTTTCGCGGTGACGGCTCGAATACGCTCCACGAAGTGATCGATTCGTTGCCACCCGGCACCCACCATTTCCGCTTGCCCCAGCAACATGGCATGGCGAAAATTCGAATCCTGCTCGAAGATTCGCGAGGCCTCGATCTGATTCTTGGCCCGCTGGAGCTCCTGATCGGAGGGCGGCTCGTTTTGAAGCCGCGAAATCTCACGCTGCAAGGTCTCTTCCACAGTTTCGACCTTCGCGCTGGGATTCACCAAGGAGTAGAAATAGAACAGGCCGGGATCTGTCTGCAGTAAGCTGTACTCGGCACCGACGGCCAACGAATTCTTCTGCGCATACACCAGACTCTGGTAGAGTCTGGAGCTTTTCCCACGAGACAGGATCGACTCGAGGACGTCGAGCGCGTAAGAATCTTCACTCGAATAGTTGGGCACGCGAAACCCCATCATGACAAACGGTACCTGCGCTTCACGCTTCAGCAGAAATCGACGCTCGCCTCGTTGGTCCGGTTCCGGTCGTAGCGATTGATTGGGTGATGGCCCTCTTGGGATCGGCTCAAATAGACGTTTGATCGTGGGAAGTAGCGCGGCGGCGTTGATATCGCCCACGACGACCAGTGTCGCATTGTTGGGTGAGTAAAACGTGTCATAGTGTCGCTGTAGGTCCTCGAGAGACATCGCATCGAGATCGCCGAACCAGCCGATGACAGGCCAATGGTAGGGATGACTCATGTAGGCGTGTGCAAACAACGCTTCAACCAGCGCACCTTGAGGATCGTCTTCGGATCGTAGTCGGCGTTCTTCTTTCACGACCTCGCGTTCGGTCTGGAATTCGGCATTATCGAGAGTCAAACCCTGCATACGGTCGGCTTCCAGCTCCAAAGCCAGTGGGACACGATCGGCTGCTACATTCTCAAAATAGGCCGTGAAGTCCTGCCCCGTAAAGGCGTTATCGATCCCACCATTCTTCCGAACGATCCGGGAAAATGAACCTTTGGGATATTTCGTCGTGCCCTTGAACATCATGTGTTCAAGCATATGCGAGAGTCCGGCACGACCCATCACTTCGTTTCGGGAGCCTACTTTGTACCACACCTGCACCGTAGCCACCGGCGCTTTGGGGACCTCAACGAGTAGCACCTTCATGCCGTTGGAGAGGATGTATTCACTCGGTTCCGCACCAAAGGAGAACGTGGAAAGGCTTGAAAGGAAAAGCGCGCCTACAAGACAGGTATACCAAGGCACGTGAAAAGTTGGGTTAATCATATGGGAGAATTTATCATGCTAGCAACGAGTTTCAACGGGTGTCAAGGTTGGAGAAGGCGACCAGCGGGGAGGTTCCCCAGTTGGCCGCAGGCGCCCAGGACGTCCCGTCCGCGGCTTTTTCTCACGAACGTATCCAAACCGGCGTTGCGCAGGACGGATTGGAACTGAAGGACGCTCTGCTCCGATGGGCGACGGAATCGACTGCCTGGAAAATCGTTGAACGGAATCAAATTGGCCTTGCATCGTATGCCTTTCAGTAACTGAACCAGCCGCCGGGCATCACTTGGCTGATCATTCACGCCAGCCAAGAGGACATATTCGAACGTCAATCGTTGATGAGAAGCAAGCGGATACCGATGACAGGCGGCAAGGAGCGCTTTCAAGGTTGCCAGTTCGCTTGCGGCCGGCATCAACTCGCGTCGCTGCTCTTCAGTGGTCGCATTGAGGGAGACCGCGAGATTCACGCCAAGGCCGGCCACTTCATGTAGGCGGGATGCCAGTCCTGCCGTCGAAACCGTAATGCGTCGACGCGACCATCCCAGACCCCACGGCTTATTGGTCAGGCCGACCACCGCGGCTTTCAACATGTCCAGATTGGCCAGAGGTTCTCCCATCCCCATAAAGACGAGGTTAGTCATGCGTTCGTCGGCATTCAGTAACTCTTGCGCAGTCAGGACTTGATCGATGATTTCATGCAGCTTGAGGTTTCGTTTGAGCCCCATTCTTCCCGTCAGGCAAAAGCTGCAATCCAACTGACATCCGACCTGAGTCGACACGCAGAGCGTCAGTCGTTCGTCATCCGGGATTAGTACGGATTCAATCGTCATTCCGTCATCGAGGTTGAACAACACTTTGCGCGTTCCATCCTGAGACGATATGACGGTTGGATTGTGCGAACGACCAACGTTGGTGGACTGAGCTAACAGGGAACGAGTGTGCAAGGGAAGATCCGTCATGTCGGTGATGGTTCGCACCCGCCGTTGGTACAGCCAGCGCATGATTTGTGTCGCGCGATAGTCCGGCCAGTGTTGGGCGCGGACAAATTTCACCATCTGAGATTCGGTAAACGCCAGAAGGGGTGCCTGTGTAGTTGGAGACGACATTGCTAAAATCGAAAAGATATTTTTGGCCATGACGAGCCTACCATAGCGGGAGCTCCTCCGCATATGGAGCCATCCTGATCGTGAGGCTCGAAACTTCTTCCATTGCAGACAACCCTGTATATAATGAAGGTGGATGAAGGTCAGCAGGCGCGCATGACAATCTCGACCAAGTATCGCCTCATCATCGGTTGCACTCTGGCGTTCGCGTCCGGGACGGCCTCCGTGTTTGGAGGCATGTTCTCTCGTGATGCCTCTATGGGGCAGGTGGCAACGCCTCAACAGTCCCCCACCGATGGCTGTGCCTCAGCGGAAGAATGTTTTGCCGCTGCGGCCTTCTCAAAAGAACGACTGAGTACCAGTCTGACGAGGGACCACGTTGCGACGCTGAAGCTTGAGCGTCTCCGAAAGGTGATGGAAAAGTTTCCAGCTTCACTGTGGGCGAAACGCGCGGGGTTGTTGTCCGGTGTGACTTTGATTGATCAGAATCCGGCGGAAGCGATTTCCTACCTTCGAGCTGCTCAACGGGATTTTCCCGCGCTCGACGATTATATCCGATTCTGGATCGGAGAGGCCTTGCTGCATTTAGGTGATCCCAAGGAAGCGGCGGCCATGTTTGAAGGCGTGCTTCAGGCCATTCCTGATTCCAACTTACTCAATCAAGCGACACTTCGTGTCGGGGAAGCTTGGTATCAGGCTTCCAGATGCCCAGAAGCCATTTCTTGGCTAGCTAAGGCCGTCGACTTCAATGATAGGGAGCGGGAGGTTGCGCACGCTCGATTCCGGTTGGCTTCTTGTCAACTCCGGGAAAGTCAATTGAACGAAGCCAGAGAAACGCTTAAGCAGCTCTGGGCAAAGTTTCCCCATACAAAGGAGGCGAAGGAAGCCGAGGTGCTGCTCGCGAGCAATATCGGAGATGAGCCCTGGGCGCCGTCGCCGGATGAGCATTATGCCAGGGCCCAGGCTTTTCTCGGACAATCGCTTCACGTCGAGGCGATCGAAGAGTTGAAGCAGTTCTTGACGCGAGATCCCTCTTCTCCATATCGCAGAGATGCCAAACTGAAACTGGGTGTGGCCCAAGTTCGTCTCAAGCTCTACGACCAAGCACGCGACACCTTCGAGGAGCTTGCGGTTGGACAAGGACCTCGGGCTGATGAAGCCACTGTTTGGCTAGCGAGGGTCTATCTCAGGCAAGGGCTCGGAGACAAAATTTTAGAGCTCTGTCGGACGCTCTCTAAGCGACGGTTAAGCCCAGAACAAAAAGCGAAAATCAATGTATTTGGTGGGATTTGGCTTGAGGATCAATCACGGTTCGACGAAGCAATCACGAAGTATCGACGGGCGGCGAAATCGGGCGAGCCTGTATCTCAACGCGCAGAGGCGCGATGGCGGGAAGGGTGGGTATTCTACCGAACAGCTCGCTATCCAGAGGCAATCCGCGCGTGGCAGCAGATCGTCGATCAGAAGGGGAGCGAGCTTGAGCCTCAAGCGCTCTACTGGATTGCCCGTTCCTACAGCCATGTCGAAGCTGCGAAGTCCAATGAGGTGTTCGCGCGGCTTTGTCAACAGTTTCCCTACACCTATTATTGCCAACTGGCAGGAGACCTGGGAGACGTGCCGAGACAGAGTGGGACTCAGCAGGAGAATCTCACCGTTTCCACCAGCGTGGCTCAGCCGGTTGCGGAGTCAACCGGAGCTTCGACGCAGGACAATCATGCAAAGAATCGGGCGCATATCGAGCAGCAGTCGGCCTATCGGCGTGCGGTCGAGCTACGGGCGCTCGGCCTTGAGCGGGATGCCGTCAGAGAACTTGCGGCCTTGACAGATCAGTATAGTCGTGACCCCGAGGCGTTGGCGGCGTTATCGATCATGTTGAACGAAGTCGGTGCGTACCATCATGCTTTGCGTCTGGTGCGATCTCGATTTCGAGAGAAGCTGGAGCGGACCGGTGGAGAGATCGCCGATGGCCTCTGGCAAGTCGCCTATCCAACCGGATTGATTCCCACCATTAAAATGTCGGCGGTCAACGGCGTGGATCCATTCCTCGTGGCGGCTATTATTCGGGAGGAAAGTCAGTACGATTGGAAAGCCGTTTCTCGGGTTGGGGCGATTGGATTAATGCAGGTGATGCCTGCCACCGCCAATGCCGTCGCTCAACAACATCGGCTTCCCCCACTCTCTCGAGAAGATCTCTTTGATCAAGAGATGAACATTCGCATTGGCGTCCGGTACGTGGAACAACTCCTCGCGCAGTTTTCCGGCAATCTGGTGCAGACGATCGCTGCGTACAACGCGGGCCCACTCGTGGTCAAGAATTGGGCGGCCACTTATCGTGGGCGGAGTGAAGATGAGTTTGTTGAGCTCATCCACTATCAAGAGACTAGGCATTACGTGAAACGGGTGTTGCGAAGCTACAGAGAATATCGTCGTCTGGATGGAATCGAAAAATCCGTTTCTTGACAAGATGTTGTGAAGTTTTTATAGTGCACCCCTACCCCTAGAGGCCCAACAAAGAGGAGCTGTCATGGCGTTGGATCGACTTGATGCGCTTGAAACCCGAATCCGTGATCTGGTGCAGCTGGTTCAAGAGCTCAAACGTAAAAATGCGGTATTGGAAGACGAGGTCAACACGGCCCGCCAGCGATTGGCAGCACAGGATGATATGAATCGCCAATGGGAGAAGGAGCGGGTCGATATCAGGGCACGAATAGAAAAAGTCATGAGCGAGATCGAACTGCTCGAATGCATCGAGGATCCCAAGGAGGTGGCCATTGACTAAGACCATTGATGTCGAAATTTATGGTCAACGGTACGCAGTCACGGGAGACGGCGATGATGCCTATGTTCGGCGGCTGGCCCATTTTGTCGACGATCGCATGAAACATCTGGCCGAAGGAATGAAAACGACGACCCCGTCAAGGTTGGCGGTGCTCACTGCCATCAACCTTGCCCATCAACTGTTTGAGTCTGAGAAGAAACGAGCACAGGGAGAGGCCGATGTCGAACGACGAATGGCTACCTTGATGGAGTCCATCGATGAGCAGATGCCGACATCGCTCTTTCGATAGAGGGATTCGCCTTGCTTTCAAAGAGTCCCTTTGTTATCGTGCAGATAGGCGAGTGTGTTGATAGTCAGAGGGAAGGGTAACATCGCATAATCGTTTACGTACCGGAAACGAGCGTAGTCTAAAGAAGAGAGAAGATACCTTGAGGGGATACGAAGAACTGGTTCGGTGGATGCTCATGGTAAGAACCTTGGTTGGTCAACCGGTTAGGGGTGCTGCGAAACCGCCTGTTGTCCGACACAACGATATCAGGGAGATGCCGGCCAGAGCCGGCGAGTATCTACCACCCACGCCTGTTTCGATAACCGACTCTCACCAGCGACTGATCACGAGCGATCAGCAGCGACGGAGAGAGAGGGGAAGAAACATGTTCACTGTGGACTCGTACCCTCACGCTCTCTCGTGTTTCCAGGTCGAACGACTCGCGATCTCCTAAACCCTCCCTCTGTCTTTATCTTACATCGCGCGTATGCCCACTATGCATGGTCCGTGAGTGGGCGCTCCGTCAGGTTGTGCATAGCCACCTGATGGTTTTCAAGGAGGGGGGTGACTTCCATTTCAACCTCAATTGTCGTGTACATCATGCTTTCCGGTATTTTCGGCGCCGTCGTCGGAGCTGGGATATTTGAGCTTCTGCGTCGCCGGATGACAGGTGCCAAACAGGCTGAGGCGGAGGGGTTGGCGAAACAGGTTGTGCAGAACGCACAACGTGAGGCGGACAATGTTCTCAAGGAAGCAAGACTAGAGGCGAAGGACCTGGCCTTCAAGGCAAAATCCGAGTTCGAACAGGAACACAAGGCCAAGCTGGGCGAACTGTTGACGCTGGAAAAACGCCTCATTCAACGAGAAGAAGGGTTCGACCAAAAGGTCGCCGCGTTGGAAAAACGAGAGAATGAGGCCCGCAAACGCGAGGTCGAGTTTACGAAACGGGAAGAGGGCCTTCTGGCCAAGGAATCTGCCTGCGCGAAGGCCGAGCGTGAGCACCGTGAAGCGTTGGAACGGGTGGCGGGTATGACGGCAGACGAGGCCAAGAAACAGCTGATCGTGGAGATGGAATCGCAGGCTCGACTGGACGCTGTGGGGATTGCAAAACGAACGATCGAAGAGGCCCGTGAGAATGCAGAGCGGGAGGCACGAGAGATCATTACGTCTTCGATTCAGCGCGTAGTTCGCGACTATGTTTCGGAGTCCACGATTTCAGTGGTTCCTATCCCCACGGATGCTATGAAAGGCCGGATCATCGGTCGGGAAGGGCGAAACATCCGCGCGCTTGAGGCGGCGACGGGTATCGATCTCATCATTGATGAAACCCCGGAGGCCGTGATCATTTCAGGATTTGATCCATTACGACGCGAGATCGCAAAAGTGTCGTTGGAACGTCTGATGCATGATGGACGCATTCACCCCACTCGCATTGAAGAGATCGTCGAAAAGGTGAAGGTGGACATCGACAAGTTGATGTATGAAGAGGCCGAGAAGATCATCTTTGAGCTGGGGCTTTCCGACTTTCATCCGGAATTGATTAAAGTGTTGGGACGCCTGAAGTATCGAACGAGCTACGGACAGAATAACCTCTACCATGCTCGAGAAGCCTCCTACATTTGCGGCATCATGGCATCGGAGCTGGGATTGGATGTCAGATTGGCTCGTCGCGGAGCCCTGCTCCACGATATTGGCAAGGCGGTCAGCCATGAAGAAGAAGGACCGCACGCCATGCTGGGGGCTGAGATTGCCAAGAAATACGGGGAATCGGCCAAAATCGTCAATGCGATCGCCGCACATCACGAGCAAGTTGAGCCAATGTGTCCGGAGAGCGTGTTGGTGGCGGCGGCCGAAGCGTTGTCAGCGGCACGCCCCGGTGCACGACGGGAAGCGCTGGAGTCCTACGTCAAGCGGCTCGAAAAACTTGAGTCGCTGGCGACCACCCACAAGGGTGTGCAGAAGGCGTACGCCATCCAGGCCGGGCGCGAAATTCGCGTCATTGTCAGGCAAGAAGACATCACCGATGCTGAGTCTTTTCAGCTCTCTCGTGAACTGGCAAAAAAGATCGAACAGGAGTTGACCTATCCGGGACAGATCAAGGTGACCGTCATCAGAGAAAGTCGATACGTGGAATACGCCAAATGAAGGTGCTCTGTATCGGCGACATTATGGGAGAGCCCGGCCGTCGAGTTGTGGCTCGGGCAGTGCCTCGCCTGGTCGCGCAGCGCCAGATCGATGCGGTGATTGCTAATGGCGAAAATGTCGCGGGCGGGTTCGGTATCACGCCAGAACTGGCAGAGGAGCTTTTTGAGACGGGAGTCTCGGTGATCACCACGGGCAATCATGCCTGGGATAAGAAGGAAGCTGTCGATTATTTTTCTCGTGAGCCTCGCTTGCTCCGTCCGGCAAACTATCCAGCGGGCGTTCCCGGAAACGGGAGCGTCGTCATTGAGACTGCAGGCGGCGAGCGGCTGGCAGTTCTGCAGGTCATGGGGCGAGTGTACATGCCGACGATTGATTGTCCGTTTCAGACAGCGAAACGAGAATTATCACGGCTGAAGAAGGAAACATCCCCCATCATCGTCGATATGCATGCGGAGGCCACCTCTGAAAAAATGGCCATGGGGCATTTCTTGGATGGAGAAGTAGTGGCTGTCGTCGGCACACACACTCATGTGCAGACCGCTGATGAGCAGATCCTTCCGAAAGGGACCGCCTACATCACGGATATTGGGATGACGGGACCGCTCCATTCGGTCATCGGAGTCAAGAAGGAATTGGCGATCGAAAAGTTTTTGACCGGAATGCCTCGGCGGTTTGAAGTCGCTTCAGGACCGTCAGTGTTCTGCGCGGTCTTGCTCGAGCTTGATCCCCGCTTGGGTAAGGTCATCGCATTTGAACGAATCCGCCTGGTTGATTAGCTGGGAATGCTGAAGTCGGCGCTGAACGGCGTGCCAGTCTAGGCGGTTGCGCAGTGTCCTCACAAACGATTGCGAAGGAGAGGCTCACGAATACCTACTCTTCCTCGTCATTTTTCCCCCCTGCGTTTGATGGGCCTCCACGGCCAACTCTCACGGTCTCTGAATTTACCGCCATGGTCCGAGCTTCCCTTGAGGCTGATTTTACCGAAGTCTGGCTTGAAGGGGAAATTTCAAATCTGCGCGCGCCAGGATCTGGGCATCTCTATTGTACGTTGAAGGATCAGTCGAGTCAGATTCGAACAGTGATCTTTCGTTCAGCGGTGCTTCGCTTGCGATTTGGTTTGGAGGATGGACTGCAGGTCATCGTGCGAGGACGCCTCTCAGTCTATGAGCCTCGCGGAGAATATCAGCTCATCCTTGATCATCTTGAGCCCAAAGGGCGAGGCGCTCTTCAGTTGGCGTTTGAGCAGCTCAAGCGTCGCCTTGAAGCGGAAGGACTCTTTCATGCACAGCGTAAACGATCATTGCCGGTGTTTCCGTGGACAGTTGGAATCGTAACTTCACCGACCGGAGCGGCGGTTCGAGACCTGATCACTGTCTTACAGCGTCGATGCCCGATCTTGAAAATCGTCATCGCACCCGTCCAGGTTCAAGGCACTGAAGCAGCCGAACAGATTGCATCAGCCATTCACGCACTCAACAAGCTCGGCTCGATCGATGTGATGATTGTCGGTCGGGGTGGCGGTTCGATGGAGGATCTGTGGAGTTTCAACGAAGAAGCGGTCGTGCGAGCGATTGCTGCATCACGGATTCCGATCATTTCAGCGGTTGGGCATGAGACGGACGTCACCCTCGCCGACTTTGCGGCCGACGTACGGGCACCAACGCCTTCGGCTGCGGCGGAAATTGTGGCTCCGGTGTTGTCGGAGATCGTAGAACGTCTCGACATGCTCGAGACTCGCTGTCGGCAGGCGATCACTTCCCAATGCCTTGAGCGCAATCAACGACTTGATCTCATGTCGGTCCATATGGCGAGTATCCGATTTCGAATTCTAAGAGAAGCGCAACATGTGGACGATGTTGTGGCAGCTATGCGTGAAGCCATTCGCGCCAAGTTGAAACAGGTGACGGCAACTACACAAGAATGGAGCCACGCATTGGCGTCTGCGAGTCCTGAGGGTCGAGTCCGTCACGGTATGGCCATTGTCCCGCAATTGCGATCACGCTTGATGGGCGCCATGAGTCATGATCTCAAGCGAAACGAGCAGCATGCGCACGCGTATCTCGACAGATTGAATAGTCTCAGCCCACTTGCCATACTTGCCCGAGGCTATGGGATTCTCGAAACGATGCCCCACGGCCAAACCATTCGAGATATCAATCACGTCTCTATCGGGGAACAGATTCGGGCCCGACTTGCGAACGGCCAACTACGCTGTACGGTGGAAGAAGTGTCTCCTGGTTCATCCGTATAAATGCCGGCCCCGACTTCGATATAATGCGCCTCGTGGTCATTCAAAGGAGAACGTTGTGGCTGGAGTGAAATTTGAGCAAGCGATGGCCAGGCTGGAAGTCATCGTGGGTGAATTGGAGAAGGGAGATCTGCCGCTCGATGAATCATTAAAGATTTTCGAGGAAGGCATTCGACTGTCGAGGAATTGTTTGAGGGTGCTGGAAGAAGCGGAGCGGAAAGTGGAAGTTCTTGTCCAGGACAAGAACGGTAAGAAACAGCTGCGCGCGTTCACATCCGAGGACATCGACTTGAAGGGCTCCACCGGGGAGTCTTAACGAGGCCCCATCTGATGCAGGAGGCTTTTATGTGCTCCTGTCTTTACCACTCATGAGTACGAGAGTACGACTCGAGAAGGATCGCTGCGATCACGTGCTGGTGGTTCAGGGCTTGGTGCCGAGCCGAGATACAGCAGCCCGTATGATTCTGGCCGGAAAGGTCAAAAGCAACGGGCTCATTGTCGACAAACCATCCAGAGTGATTCCCGTGGATGCGGTCATTGAGATGACCGGGGAACGTCAGCCCTTTGTCAGCCGAGGCGGTGAAAAGCTAGCGGCAGCTCTTGATGCTGCTTCAATGACTTCTCACGGACGAGTCTGTCTCGATGTCGGGTGTTCGACGGGAGGATTCACCGACTGCTTGTTGCAAAGAGGGGCAGCGAAGGTCTATGCGGTTGATGTTGGCTACGGCCAATTCGACTGGCGACTTCGACAAGACCCGCGCGTCGTGTTGATTGAGCGAACCAACATACGGTACATCGCACGTTCCGCCATCCCAGAGCTGATCGATCTGGTCGTCATCGATGTTTCCTTTATTTCGCTGACGAAGGTACTCCAGCCCATCATTCAGTTTCTACGACCTCGTGCCGATATCATCGCCTTGATTAAACCGCAGTTTGAAGTGGGAAGGGGGCAAGTGGGTCGAGGAGGCGTCGTACGGGATGAGGGGCAACGAGAGGAGGTCGTCCGGAGAGTCTTACAGTTTTCGACGGACATGGGATTACAGACGAATCGGGTCATTGCTTCTCCCATCAAAGGCAAAAAAAAAGGCAATGAAGAAGTATTGGCAATTCTTGAATACCATACCTCGTTTCATGGTATGTAGGAACGGTTGCAGTAGACAGCTCACTGAGGAGGGCCAATGAAAGTACTGGTAACGGGTGGTGCAGGATTTATTGGATCTCATGTGGTGGACCGACTCGTGGAAGAGGGGCATCAGGTTGTCGTCGTTGACAATCTAGCCACCGGGAAACGAAAAAACGTCAATCGCGCAGCGAGCCTCTACAAGACTGACATTACCAGCGGGCGGTTAGAACGGGTGTTCCGCAACGAGCGGCCCAACGTGGTCCTCCATCTGGCCGCTCAGATCAGTGTGCGCAATTCTGTTGAGGATCCAGTATTCGATGCGCAAGTCAACGTCCTGGGCACGATGAACGTCTTGCAACAGGCGGTTCGATATGGATGCCGAAAGGTTGTATTTTCATCATCCGGAGGAGCGATCTATGGGGAGCAGGAGACGTTCCCTGCCCCAGAATCCCACGGCTATAACCCGCTGTCACCCTATGGCATCAGTAAGCTTTGCGGTGAACATTACTTGTCCTACTTCCAACGCACGGGTGGGATTCCAGTGGTCAGTCTACGATACGCGAACGTATATGGACCACGGCAAGATCCTGAGGGAGAAGCCGGGGTGGTCGCCATCTTTATCCAGAAGATGTTGAATAATGAGCAGCCTATTATCAATGGAAACGGCCGACAAACACGCGACTTTGTGTTTGTGGATGACGTGGCGGAAGCTAATCTCGCAGCCATGGGCCAGGATGCGCACGGAGTCTACAACGTCGGAACTGGGACCGAGACATCTGTGAATGAGCTCTTCCGAATGCTTGCTGGACTGACCGGTTCTCCGGCGAAGGAAGTTCATGGGCCGGCTAAACTCGGCGAGCAGCTGAGGAGCGTGATCGAACCTTCCAAGATTAAACAGGAGTTGGGGTGGGAGGTGAAAGTCGATCTCGCCGAAGGACTCAAGCAGACCGTCGAATTTTTCCAAGGGAAAAGCAAGTAGTCGAGATGGTTTGAAGGCTCATCGCTCTGCTGAGCCCTCGTCCGGCTCTCAAGGCCTCAGCCGTAGCAATGCACGAGAGGCCGCGAAAGTTTCAGCCTGTTAGTATCGAGGCACACTTCCATCGATTTGGATAGACCAGGCATCGATCCCCCCGATCAAATTCTTGACGTTCGCGAATCCTTGCTGAAGGAGAAATCCTGTTGCATCTCCACTTCGCATGCCATGGTGGCAGTAGGCGATAATTTCGGCGTTTTTGTCCAATTGCGAGAGGGACTGAGGCAACGTGCCGAGGGGAATCAGCACTGAGTTATCGAGCTTAGCGAGTTGGTTCTCCCACGGTTCCCGCACATCTAGCAGGACCAACTGGTCCCCTTTATCGATTCGGGCCTTTAATTCTTTCGGCGTAATGACAAAGCTCATGTGAGATTCTCCATAAAATAGATACGGGAAATCATAGGCGACCGAGGAAGAGACTGTCAATGTAGTTCGGCCCGCATGTCGCAACCTGTCCCTTCCTGGTCCTATTCTTTCTGACAGACGGTACATTCGAACTTCCACGGCCCCTGTCGGTCGGGAATGGTGAGTGCCTGATTCAGAAGGGTACTAAATTTCGAGCGTGGAATCTCTTCCGCGCCGAATCGCGCAACGTGGGGAGAGGACTGTTGGCAATCGATAATGCGAAAGGCCCAGGCGTGAAGCTGCCTGACAAGCCTGACAAGCGCCACCTTGGACGCATTGTTGACCCTCGTAAACATCGACTCTGCAAAGAACGCCCCACCGAGTGCCACCCCATACAGTCCACCGACCAAGCAGCCATCTTGCCACGTCTCGACGGAATGGGCGTAGCCGAGATCATGGAGTCGCGTGTAGGCGTCCAGCATATCGCCGGTGATCCAGGTACCTCCCTCTGGATACTGTGGACGTGGTCCTGCGCACTGTTCCATGACAGCGCGAAAGCTGGTATCGAGTGTGACAGTGAACACGCTCGGGCGGAGGCTTCGTGTAAGACTGCGCGGCACATGAAGCTTGTCGGGGAATAATACGGCGCGAGGATCAGGCGACCACCACAAGATGGGCTGGTCATCGTTGTACCAGGGGAAAATACCCTGTCGGTACGCGGCGAGGAGACGCTCTGGGCGGAGATCCCCCCCGACGGCCAGCAGGCCTTCGGGGGATGCCTGATCAACTGGTGGAAAGCGAAGATCGTGCTGTTGTAAGCGAACCATCGTCACGTACGATACGTGAAGCGTGACAAAAACACCACGCTGGCAGAACACCACGGGCTTCTAGCATGCTCAAAAAAGTGCCAAACTACACCAATAGTATGAGATTGTTGGAGGTCTCACCATGGGAACCACACGCAAGACAATCGCTCTCACGGAACAACGGGATCAATGGATCAAGGCCCAGATCGAACGTGGCAAATTCACGAACGATAGCGAATATATCCGTGATTTGATCCGGCGTGATCAGGACAGCGCCAAATTTCAGACGTTGAAGGACGCCATTCAGGAGGGGTTGGACAGCGGCGTCAGTGACCGCACTGTGCCGCAGATTATGGAGGAAGTCGAAACGCGGCTGAAGGGGAATGGCCGGTTATAGCCTCTTGTCGAAGGCCGCCGCCGAGCTCGATGGCATCTACGAATACACGATCCTTCATTTTGGACTGGAACAGGCGCGGATCTATCTCGTCGGTTTGCACGAGCCGTTCCAGATGCTGGCGGAGCAGCTGACGCAGGGGCGCACGGCCGATGAACTGGCGCCGGGATTGCGGCGGGTTGAGCGGCAATCCCACGCAGTATTTTACATGTCCAAAGACAGCGGTATTCGGATCGCCCGTGTGCTGCACCAACGCATGGACGTGACGAGGCATGTGTAGCCACAGGCGAGTGGAGCATGCCGCGTGAACTTCCACATCCCGAACCTATCCAAGACGTGATCGATCACTTTTCCCTGTACCCATTCTTGTTGCAAGAGGGGAACGTCGGCACATTAAGCATGAACATACACTTTCCCTTCTAGGAGCAATCTTGGAGGTTAGAGCAGCAACAGCACAGAACGTACGAGTACGGCGTAGTAGCTCGGACTCAATCTGGCAGGCAGTGTCGGTTATCGACCCAAAGCAGAAGTACATGACCGACCGCTACCAGAGGGGGGCTTACACCGATCCGCATAAGAACCCGTGATA
>JAOUMR010000043.1 GCA_029881435.1 Nitrospira sp. | reverse complement strand
CCCCAATGATGCGTAGTTCTTCAGGAGTGACCGAGAGCACGCTGCCAAACAAGTACCCGTACACTTCAGCATTGTAAGTTTTCATTAGGCCGATAAACAGGATTCCCAACGCCATCGTCGTGGTGTAGAGAATACCAATTGAGACATCGAGCTTCATTCGGCCTTTCTCTTCCACCCACCCCGTAATCCAAACCGTCGCCAAGCCGAACACAAGGGCCAGCAACAATGGCGGCCATCCCATTAAGTAGCCCAGTGCCACTCCTGCAAATGCGGCATGGGACGTCCCGGCGCCGACAAACGCCAGTCCTCGTAACACGACAAACACCCCAATGATCGAACAAAGCCCACCTACCATTGCGGCGGCAAGGAGGGAGCGTTGCATGAAATCGTAGGCGAGAAGATCGAGCATGGGTTGGAATCAATTTCTAATGGTGATGGTGGTAATCCTCAACGATGACGAGGTCGTTTTCCGTAATGACCAGCTCTTTGCCGTACACCTGATGGAGGATCTCTGGCTTGAGCACATCCGCAGGGGGGGCAGCGGCGAAGAGCTTCGTTTTGAGAAGAACTAATCGATCCACCCGTGAGCGGATCATATTAATATCATGAGTAATCAGCAGGACTGTTAATTTAAGCTGGTCGTGTAGGTGCTGGACCAATTCAATCACGTTGTGCTGCGCGGTGATATCTAGGCCGGTCGTTGGTTCATCCAGTATTAGGACTTTGGGTTGCTGTGCGAGAGCTCTCGCAATAAACACGCGCTGTTGTTGACCGCCGGATAGCAGCCCCAGTGCATCATCCTTATGGGCCTCCATTCCCACCTGAGTCAGAGCTTCCAATGCGATGGCATGATCCGTTCGACCTGGCCGCTTGAATAAGCCTAGGGCACCGTAGCGTCCCATCATCACTGTCTCGAGGACCGTCACCGGGAAGTTCCGGTCAACGACCCCTTTTTGCGGGAGGTAGCCAATCTTGGCACGATGGTAACAGCGGAGCTTGTCACAAGCACAGTCGAAGATATGAAGATGCCCCTGAACAGGAGCGAGCAACCCTAAGACCGCTCGACAGAGTGTTGTCTTGCCTGATCCATTCGGACCGATCACCCCCAGGAATTCGCCTTCATAAATAGTCAGCGAGATATCGCTCAGGGCAATGAGGCCAGGAAATCCGAATGAGGCATGATCAAAGCGAATGATCGGCTCTCGAGGATCAGACACGCGTGTAAGGGTCCTCCCACGTCACCATGACGTATTCTGAAGGGCTGTTAGGGGGCTTCCAATGCGTCGGCCAATTGGAGCACATTATAACGAAGCATGTCGAGGTAGGTCTCAGTTCCCGGCAGACCGCCAGGCATCGTCGTCAGGACCACCACACGGGCCTTAGTTTCTCTTGCGAGGAGTTCAGGGAGTCGCTGGCTGAGCTGAATCTCGGAGGCAATCACCTTAATCTGTTCTTTTCTAATCTTTCCTATGAGAGATTGGAGGTGAAGGGCTGAAGGCTCTGTACTGGCCTGAATGTGAATGGTGCCGACAATGTGCAGATCAAACCGTTTTGCCAAATAAGGCCAAGCTGAGTGGTGTGCAATAAACCGACGATCAGCTAGCATCTGCGTGCGGGTGGAAAGTTCTTTTTGCAACTGTCTTAAGCGTTCGTGGTAGGCCGCCTGATTAGCCCTGAATTCAGCTTCGTGGACGGGATCGATCTCGATGAGGGCGTCAGTAATGTGCCGAAGCATGATCAAGACATTCACCGGGTCCAGCCAAATATGAGGGTTTCCCTCCGGATCCATCGCAGTTCGTCCCGTGTGTGCATCTTCATGCGTATCCGTACCGTCTTGAATCAGTTCAACCCCGTGAGATGTGGTGACCACACGCAGTGTCTGACCTCCCGCATTCTTCACCAGTGAAGACACCCAGACCTCGAGTCCGAGGCCAATCTCAAACAGCAACCGAGCCTTCCGAACAGCCACCAGATCAGAGGGTTTCGGCGAATAAGTGTGTTCATTCTCGTAGCCGCTCAACAAGGAGGTGACTCGCACGTAGGGGCCACCGATCTGCTCGGCTAAATCCTTCAGGATCGGGATCGTGACGACAATTGGGATCGGATCACGGGCCTCAGTCCTGGCATCACCAAACGGAAGCAAGACGGTGAGGGTACTGACCAAAGCTAAGGCGGAAAATTTCAACGGGTAATGGACAAAAAACATCGGCGGGGACCGTACCATCCAAGTCATGCGGTGTCAACGACGTCTCCAGCTGACGTACTGCTCATAGGCCCTGTCCATTCGACTCCTTGACCCCTGGCGCCAGTTCCATTAGCGTAGCACACCCTCTGGTCCCTCGGACGTCGGGATGAGGTGCGAAAGGATTCATCACATGAAAGTTGTGGGGTTAATGTCGGGAACGTCGGCAGACGGAGTCGATGCCGCGCTCGTCTCGATCGAGCGGCAGAAAGCCGGCATTCAGGTGGAGATGGTTGCGTTTCATTCACTTCCCTATCCACGATCCCTCCAACAACGAATTCTTTCTGCCTCGATTGCGGGTACCGTGTCGGATATTTGTCACCTGAATGCGCTCCTTGGAGAATGGTTTGCCGACGCGGCATCGAGTGTCATCCGATCGGCTGAATTGACCCTAGCGGACATCGACCTAATCGGCTCGCATGGCCAGACCGTGCACCATCTTCCAACCGGCATCAAAGATACGGGTATCGGCTCCATACGCTCCACCCTTCAAATTGCAGAACCTGCAGTGATTGCAGAGCGTACGGGAATCACGACGGTCGCAAACTTCCGCCCGCGTGACATCGCCGCTGGTGGTCAGGGTGCTCCGCTGACGCCAGGGGTCCACGCATTGCTGTTTCGACATCGTCGGCGGTCCCGTCTCATCGTGAATCTTGGGGGCATCAGCAACGTCACGTATCTACCACGAGGATCAGGGACTGCTGGCATCGCCGCATTCGACACCGGTCCAGCGAACATGGTTCTAGATGGCATCATGGTTCGGAAGACCAATGGACGCTCCACCATGGATCGTGAAGGGCGGCTGGCTTTACGAGGCCAGATCGACTCGAGGCTCTTGGCCAAACTTCTCGCACACCCGTATCTCTCTCAGCCGCCTCCAAAATCAACAGGGCGCGAGGCATTTGGGGGAAAGATGCTCGATGAATTGCTCAGCTGGCAACAGGCCCGCGTGCTATCGATCGAAGATCTTCTTGCCACCTGTAGCCGCTGGACTGCCGAGGCTGTGGGTACGGCCAGGCGGTGGATCGGAGGTGGGATAGACGAAGTCATCGTGGGAGGAGGGGGAGTCAGAAACCGTGCCATTATGGGACAGTTAACGGCACTCTTTGATCCGATTCCAGTCACAACATTTGAATCACATGGGTGGGATAGTAAAGCGCTTGAGTCAGTGGCGTTTGCCGTCTTGGCCTATCAGACCGTGATGGAAGAAAGCGGAAATGTGCCTTCCGTGACGGGTGCGGCTTTCCCAAGGCTGTTGGGGTGTATTGTTCCAAGCGGCCCACGGTGGTTTGAACGATTACGACCGAGAAGAAGGTAAAAGTCTCACGCGATGAAAATTGTTTTGCTCGCAATCGTGATAGCTGCAGTGGTCTTCGGCATTCGGTGGCTTAAGAAGACCCTGCGCCGAAGCAAAAGGGAGGCATTGCCGTTCACGATCCCAGCTGACGCCAGCATCAGTACCGTCCCATTACTCACTGAAAAGGAAAGTGCTCTCTATAATCTCCTTCAACTAGTCGTCCAAGAGCGGTATCTCGTTCTTGCTCAAGTTCCGCTATGGTCCTTCATCGCGGTCGATGCTCAGGATACGGCCCGGTCCAATATCCTACGCCGCATCGCACTCAAGCGAGTGGATTTTGTGTTGATTCATCCCGGATCGTGTCACGCTGAATACGTTGTGCAAATTGAAGAGGACTCTCCAGAACCAGCCAAAGCAGAGGGTCAGCGCATTATTGAATCAGTGCTCATCGCGGCTGGTATCAAACTCGTGAAGGTGCAGTCCAAAGCCAGTTATTCTCTCCCAGATCTTGCCGCGCGGCTGGAATTACACGCAGAGGAATAAGGAACGGTCGCTTTTCTCATCGGAGACCTTTCTTACTGGGATGGAATGGGGGGCTCGTCGCCGCTCGCTGTTGCTTCTAGAGCTTTGCGGGCGATTTCAGCCTCCGAGCTGTCTGGGTATTGATCCACAACTCGATCAAACATAAGCCTCGCCTTTTCGGGATCCCGTAATTTGGCATAGGTCAGCCCGAGTTTCAGTGTAGAAGCCGCCACCTTTGGGCTGAGTGGGTAATTCGACACCACGTCATAGAACGACGTTAGTGCCTCTCTGTATCGCCCCGTGCGATACTGACATTCCCCGATCCAATATTGCGCATTGGCTGCCAGTGCGGATTGACCATGTAGCTCAATAAACAGTTGAAAGCCCGCCATTGCTGCGGCGTAATCACGGTGCTTAAACTCATCCATCACTCGATCGTATAATCGACGGGTTGTGTCTTGCCGCTGTGTCGGGGCCGCGACAGACAGGTTTGTGGACGTCACGGCGAGTAGGAGTAGGAAGATTTTGAAACTGTTCAGAATTATGCCGAGTCTCATCGTGTCCCTCAGCCTCTCAAACGTTTCATGAACCTGACGAGTAAAGACACAGAATTGTACCAAACGGTTCCGCACCGTCTTTCAGTGGATATGTCATACGTTCGATGCGTTTATGTAACGAGTTGAGCGCATAGGTTAGGAGAAAACATCATGACTATGGAATCAATCCCGACGAATCCCTTAGGCGGTAAAACATTGATCGTTGACCCCTCTGGGCAGAACAAATACATGCTCCCAAGCGAGGCGATTAATGATATGGGTGAATCGGATCAGATATATGTGCGTCCCGGGATTTACGAAGACAAACTGTTCGTCAGTCAACGGCCTATTCGACTCGTTGGCGCGGGTCGTGACCTTGTCCAGATCTTCTCACGGCGTGGGGGCCCTCTGTATCTACAAGAAGTTCCGGAAGGGTGGATTGCCGGTATCACGTTCCGCTATGTCGGCAGTGATCAGCACTCAGCCCTCAACATCCTCAACTCTACCTGTACCATCCGGCACTGTCGAGCGATGGAAGGAATTTTGTCTGGGGTGGTTTTGTATGGCCCGCAGTGTAGCGCGACATTGATCGACAATGAAGTGTGTCGCAACCGGGAATCCGGAATTTTCATCTTTGCCGGGGCATACCCACGAGTGACCGATAACCGTTGTTTCGATAATCACCACTTTGGTATCGCGGTGCGCGATCCGGGAAGCAATCCAGAGTTGGTACGCAACCAGTGTGAGGGGAATATGCTCAGCGGCATGTTGCTGTTTCAGGACGCGGAGAGTCTTATCGTGGACAATATCTGTCAGAACAATCAGCATTGGGGCATTCTGCTGACTCCCGATGCGCGCCCCAATCCATCCCCTTCAGAGCTTCCGAGAATGAATCGGCTCGCCCCTAATCCGCTCGGAGCCTATTCGATTTCCGATCAGCCTCTTGCTGAAATCGGTCGATAATGACTGCCAGGCGATCCTACAGGCTTGCTGCTCATGAGCTTGGGAGGGGAGAGGACTGGGAGTCGTTCGGAATGTGGAACTGAAAGGCGCTGCCACCTTGCTGCTTGGCGCGATACATGGCGGCATCGGCGTGCTTCAACAGCTCGTCGACGTCATGATCGTCAGTTGGATAGACGGTAATTCCGATACTGACTCCGATCGATGCTTGATGGGTATCGACCTGAAAAGGCTGTGCCAGTGATTTCGTGATACGCTCTGCGACCAGCGTGATATCCTCCTCGCACATCAGGCCCTCAAGTATGATGGTAAACTCATCTCCGCCCATGCGTGCCACGGTGTCCACTTCGCGTACGCACTCGTGCAATCGTTCAGCGACTAATTTCAAGAGTTGATCACCGACATTATGGCCCAGGGTATCATTCACCGGTTTGAATCCATCAAGATCAAGCAGCATAAGACCGAGAGGTTGTTGGAGCCGCTTGCTTCTGGCCATGGCTTGAACGAGGCGATCGCGAAACAGGGTGCGGTTCACAAGGCCGGTTAACTGATCATATTGGGCCAGGTAGGTGAGTCGCTCTTCAGCCCGTTTTCGTTCGATCGCATAACGGATCGAGCGTGCCAGTAGTTCCAATTGCCGTTCTCCTTTGACAAGATAGTCCTGCGCCCCGTTCTGGACGGCCTGTAACGCGAGCATTTGATCGTTGAGCCCGCTAAGCACGATGATAGCAATCGTTGGGTTAGCAGCCTGCATCTGGCGTACCGTTGAAAGTCCATAGCCGTCCGGGAGCGAAAGATCCAAGAGCACCGCATCAAATCGTGCACGGGCCAGATGCCTAAAGGCGTCACTCAAACGGCTGACATGGGTAATCTCAAATGTATCCAGGCCCCATTCAGCCAGGATGTCCTGGGTGAGGCATGCATCGACGACGTTGTCTTCGACCAATAGGACCTTGATCATCGCCTGCTCATCGGAGCGATTCTGGAACCTCAAACCATCCAGCGTTGCAACCTGCAATAAGTATAACTGAAGACTGGTATCGAACAAGCGAATCGCTGAAGAGCTCAGATGGGCTATGAATGCCGCATCGACACCTTCCCCACATCCACAGTGTACGAAAGCCCTGGGCAACCCACTCTTTACAGGATGACTGAAGGCTCTAAGCCAGGCCAGGATCTCAAGATCCCTTTACACGCCTTCATGGCATGCGCCATCAACTAGACAAGGAACAGGAGGTAGGTGGAAGGAAAACTCGATCATGAGCCGCGGCGAGGAAACTGGAGAGTCTGTAGGTACGTGCCGGTTGGACCCTGTTCTGGACCTATTCCACCCTCACACGCATATCCGGGTTCAAAAGGCCACAATAGCGAACGTCCAACGGCATTTCCGCGTATATGAATATATCTCAACGTCACGCCCATATGGGCGGCGTCACCTTTTACCAGTGCAGTACATTCAGCCGATGTAAATCCGCGTCGCGATATTAGGAGAGGTTTTCCGGAGGTGCCGACAATGGTAAATTCACTGGCACAGCCCGTTATGCCGACTGAAACCAAGAGTATACCGATGAAAAATCTGATGGATGTTAGGGCTACCATTGGAACTTAAGATCCTCGAGTTTCGTGGCTTCAGCGTATACAGACACCATACCTCAAACCATAACACGAAAACGGGCTTTCAATCGAGCGCCAAACAGATCTTGCTCGACCCCAGATAGCCAGCCAGCGAGGGAACCCCATGGTTCCATCAATGATGACTCAAATCTGGATGCGTTGTCCGATTCGGACAAAGTGCATAATGTTGCCCCTGGTTGTCAGATGAGACAGGTTGTATCATGCAATAAGTTCACACCTCCCCCTGAAAATATTGCCGCTCTCCCTGCAAGAATTTCCTTTCGCATGTGACATATCCTCAAGTATGGAGCGAACAGGGCCTACTATCAGCACGAGCTTCTCTGGCACGGAAGTTGAGGAAGACCGCCTGGTTTGGCGGACGCTGTGAATGATGCACGGCATACCAGAAGAGGCGTAGTGCATGGATCTGAGCCATCTGTTTGAAGATCTTTGGCGGGTCGTCAGCCAAGATGTGACGATTGTCGGCGGTATTCAGGGCCCGATGCTGAGCTGGATCGGTGTGACTGGTATCCTTGCCCTCTTTCTGTGGCATGGCACCATGCTCCTCAGAAGCCTGTTCAAGCTTCGACAGATCCTGTCCAGGTTCTATTCCTCGGTCTTGCCTCTGGCCGTGGCACGACAACAGAGTGCCAAAGACTGGCTTGTGATTCCTGCCTTGGCCAAAAAACGAGTCCGCCCCAATGAGACACCTGAGGTCCGACGCGATCTTGACGATCTCCAGACACTGGATCGTATGTTCCGCGCCGAACCGGCATTTGAAAAAGAATGGCTTTCGTACCGCAAGACATTCGCGGTGGAACAGTCGGTATGGTTTCTTGAGCCCACGGTCTATAGCCGGCGATCCGCCACCGAATTCTTTTCCTTTGAAGCTTTCTGCGCAGGGCAACTCAACGTTCGTCTTTACAGGCAACTCCCCTCATTTCTCACCGGTATAGGGCTGCTATTCACCTTTATTGCCATTTTGATTGGTCTGAGCAAGCTCCATGCGAACGGACCTCACATCGAAGGGATACAAGGTCTTATTAACGGCCTATCCGGGAAGTTCGTGACTTCAATCGTCGGCTTGGCCTGTGCCAATGCCTTTACGCTTCTGGAAAACTCAATGTGGCACAGGCTAGAGAACCAACATCGGACGTGTCTATCTCTGTTGGATGAACTATTCCCTCAGAAAGCTGCGGACCATCACGTCCCGATCTCTCAGGCGATGAATGGAGCGTCTGCGTCTGTGGTCAGCCCAATCAGAAGTGATGGGCCACCTCAACTTTCCGAAGTACTACAGCAGCGTCTGAGCTCGACGATGGCTGCCTTGACCTCTGCTACCCAAGCCCTCATAGCACAGAACTCGAAACAACCGTCAATGAAATATGATGATCTACCCCGTGAGATCGCTCACGAGGTTCAACGGGCTTTGAGACCGATCATGAACCCTTTGCTGGAGGCCGTCCAGGATCTGACCAGGGCGATCAATAGCCAATCGTCCTCGGTACAGCTCTCGCAACCAGAAATAGAAGCAATGTTTCAAGAACTGAGAAGTCACCCGCAAGAGAAGCAATGAGAAGGTCGTGATTCAAGGAAACGAATGAAGGCGTCATTTCGACCAGACTCCTATGAACGGTCGTCCTTTCTGACAAACGGAGTTGCAGATCTGATGACCTCGCTTGCCGTGATCTTCATTCTCTTGTTCGCGGCCTACGTGACTCGTGTTGAGGATGGGAATGCGAATCCAGATCTGAGCCGTACCGTTCCCCTGGACCCAAAGCCCAGACTCGACTCACTTCATCCAAGGCTGGACGCCAAAGGCCCCAGCATTCTTACTGCCACGATACCGGATAGCGTGCTCAACTTTGAGTTTGGCAAGAGCATATTGCTACCACCTGCCGAAACCTTCTTATCCGAGGCCATTCCTCACTATGCAGCCATCGTCTGTGGACCGGGAGGGCAGGAAGTAGAAGCCTTTGTCATTGAAGGGTATACCGATGACCTCGGAGACGACGTGCGCAATCTACGATTGAGTCAAGATCGGTCCTTCGCCGTGCTGGCTAAAAGTTTGGAAGTAATCCGCGAACAGCTTCCTTGGGCCTATGAATGTTTCTTACAGAAAGCCACGGCGAACGGGCGTGGAAGACAGAACCTCCTGCGAAATGACACCGGGCACCTCGACCGAGAGAAAAGCCGACGCGTCATTTTCCACATTCACATGCGTCCAAGGTAGGTGCTCATCACCGGACGTTGTTAAACGATAAGCCTCAGTGATCTGAGAACGTCAGGAAAGCTGATCCAATTGCTGGAGGCGAGACGAGTGGGACAACCCATGGATCTGGTGGGTTAAGGCAATGAATTCATCGAGAGAGAGGTTTTCCGCCCGTACCGAAAGAGATAGATGAAGTGCCGTCAATGCCGCGATGACTTGATGCTGATCGTATCCCTGATCTCTCAGTGAATTGACCAGCGTTTTGCGGCGATGCGCAAAGGCCGCTCGTACAAGCGTTGCGAACTGATCCCTGCGTTCTCTCATCTGTTCAATCCGACTCTTCGTCCGAAGCAACACGACGGCAGAGTCCACGTTCGGTCTCGGGCGGAAGCATTGTGGCGAAACCTTGAAAGCTTTGGTGATGTCTGCCGAGTATTGAGCCATCACGGATAAGACGCCGTAGTCTGAACTTCCAGATTGTGCGACCAATCGATCGGCAACTTCGTTTTGGAGCATCAGTACTAAGCGGGTGATGCGCTGTTGCTGCTCGAGCAGACGAAAAAGAAGGGGCGTCGATAGATAATAGGGAAGATTCGAAATCGCGATGGTGCCAGGTGGAAGCTGTTCAATTGGGTACGTCATCGCATCGCCAAGCACAAGAGTGAGATTCGGAAACTGGGTGTGTCGTTCGGTTAAGTACGCGTGGAGTCGAGGATCGATCTCAATGGCCGTGACACGCCCAGCGGACTGACAAAGTGCGTCTGTCAGGATGCCTCGACCTGGCCCGATTTCCAAGACGCTATCATTGCGGGATAGTTCAGCCAGCGTAACAATCTTGCGGACGATGTTGGGGTCAATGAGGAAATTCTGCCCGAGGCGCTTAATGGCTGCCGGGAGGGGCGAATCGCCCACCGTCAACTCCTGGGTGAAGGGGTTTGCGACAACTGCTTGACGAGTGCCAGTAACGGGGTGCGATAACAATCAACGAGATCACTAAATTCTTCGACTAAATCGTTGGTGAATGATGGTCCCGGATGGATATCAGCGAATGCCGCACCCTGTTGACATCCAATCGAACTCGAGATGAGCGATGCCGTGTGTGCCTTCCATTTTGTGATGCGTTCGGCCCCAGCCACCGTGTTCAAGTCTTGAAGGGTCTGACTCGCAATAGCCTCCAGTTCCTTAAGTTGCTGGAGAACGATGGAAACGCCATTTGGTAGGTCAGGTGACACGTCTGGATGGTCCTTTCTTGACGTGCCGACGTCCGGTCTTGGCCTGTGCAATGTTTGCAGCTAGCTTCATGGCCTCTATAAGACTCCCTGGATCCGCAATCCCTTTCCCAACGATGTCAAAGGCGGTTCCATGATCGACCGAGGTGCGTATGATAGGGAGCCCTACCGTAAGATTCACACACGTGCCGAACGAGACAAGTTTCAACGGAATCAAACCTTGATCATGATAGAGGGCCACGATGCCATCATAGTGCCCTTTGGCGGCTTTTCCGAATAAGGTATCAGCCGGCAAAGGATCGCTCGCCAGTATGCCCTGCCGTTGGGCTGAACGCGCAGCAGGAAGAATGACGCGAGCTTCTTCGTCGCCGAACAGGCCGTGCTCACCCGCATGGGGATTGAGGGCAGCCACTCCGACTTTGGGGCGTTTGATTCCGAACAAAGTTGTCAGTGCGAGGTGAGCCAAGCGAATAGCCTTTTCGATTTTCACTTGGGTAAGCAGCGACGAGAGATCTCTAATCGCGACGTGAGTCGTCACGAACATAATCCGTAACGGCCCTCCCACAATCATCATGCCCGACTCGTTCGTGTGGGTCAGATCTGCCAACAATTCAGTGTGGCCTGGGTAGTGACAGCCGGCCATATGGATGGCTTCCTTGTTGATGGGGGCTGTGACCATCCCGTCGATACAACCCAGCTGGGCCAGCTCAACGGCCTTCTTGATGAAGGTCACTGATGCAGCGCCAGTCTCTGCCGCCGCGCGGCCAGGCCTGAATTTTCGTAATGGGGGATCCAGCGGGTCCAGTACGGCGATTGTTCCTCTGCGGGGCCGTAAGGCCGCATGATCATCAATACGGTATGTGCTCAGCCTGAGTTTTAACGACTTGATTGTTCGCTCCATTACAGGAATCGACCCAATTACGATCGATCGGCACACGTTCTGTAAACGAGGTTCTGATAGCGCTTTAACGATGACTTCGGGGCCGATACCGGCAGGGTCCCCCATCGTAATTCCCAGCAAAGGGAGTGGAGATGACGATGATCGACTTCGGGACGATAGCGATTTAATTGACATAGAGATACAAGGTGTAACCGATATAAAACACCACGCCCGCAGCGAGCAGCCATGGGCGCCACCGGCCTCCGATCAGAATCTGCAGCAGACAAAGACCCACCGCCTGCACCGCTAACACCATGCTTGTCATGGCCGTTGGGGCAATCACCCATTCAGTCCCGATCAATCCCAAAGCAACCGGCAAGGTCCCCTGAAATACCATGGCTCCTGTGACATTGGCCACGGCGAGACGGTCTTTCTTTCGATACAGCCAAAGGAAGCTGTTGGACATCTCAGGTAGCTCAGTGGCGAGGGGCGCGATGAGCAAGGCCAAAATCAACGGCGACATCGCGAAAAGGCCGGCCATCGATTCAGCAGCCATGACGAACAAATGGGCGCCCAATATCAAACCCCCTAAACCCAAGAAGGCTTGAAGGCTGATCATTGGGTAGGAAGGCGTGCCGGCAGCCTTGTCGAAAATGAGAGGTTCCAATTCGCCGCCTTCTTCTCCCCCAGTGGGAGTAAATTTGACCTTCATGTAGAAAATGTACAAGCAGATGAGTGTGCCAGCGGAGATGAGATGGATGAGCCTGGACGGGCTGAAGGCACAGCCTAAAGCCACAAGGTACCCGAATATAAAAAATGAGAGATCCGTCATGACCTCACGATAATTCAGCTGAAAGCGCGCGATCCGTTTACCGGCTCGGGCATAGAGCAGCAGCAGAAGAGCCAAAATGGGTAGGACCAGCGTGCTCAGCATGAACGGGGCGCCTAAGATCGCGCCCAAGCCTACTTCGACCTCCTCCGGGCTTTCGCCGAAGAAAATCGCGATGATCGGGATTGATGTTTCCGGCAGGGTGGTCCCGATGGCCGCAAAGATACTGCCCACGGCGCCTTCGGAAATGCCCCGTCGCTTACCTAGCCATTCGATGGCATTGGTAAAGAGCGCACATCCACCGAGTGTGACCGCGACAGAGACGAGGAAGAGGAGCACGTAGAGCAGGACGGTCATGCCCGGCCTCGCATGGTTGCCGGTTTCATTTTGTTGAGTCCTTGTCGATAGGCCGATATTGCGTCTTCCATAATGGTCTTGAGCGGTCGTCCCGTTCGTTTCGCGATCTTCTTGCAATCGATATACTCCGGTGATGCCTTTTCCCATCCGGCACCGACCTCGGCGACCTTCATGCGAACCGTTCCACCATGAACCACGATGGACACAAATCGTCGGGGAAGCACTTGACGAGCCATCTCTTGAAGCCGCACTCCGAGTGTCGAGGTCTCCTGAAACAGGATCTCGGTGATGGCATTGATCCGGTCTTGTTTGGCAAGGCAGCTCAACACCACTCCCGGTCGGTTTTTCTTCATCACGACGGGGATGAGGGCCACATCCATAGCTCCGACATCAAACAATTGTTCCATGATGTGTTCGTACGTTTGAGGATTAAGGTCGTCGAGATTCGTTTCAATCTGCATCACTTGTTCGGTCCGGTGTGCTACAGGGGTAACCTCATCTTGTAAAAACACACGGAGGGCGTTCGGCCACCCTTCGGGATTTCGGTCGCCGGCTCCATAGCCCACTGCCACGCTTTGCATCGTCGGCATAGGGCCGAAATCCGATGCCAATGTTCGCAGCAGGGCCACGCCGGTGGGAGTCGCAAGTTCGCAACGGGGACCCTCGGAGTAGATCGGAATCCCATTCGCCAGTGCCGCCACTGCTGGTCCTGGAACGGGTAAGAGCCCGTGGGAAGTCTCAATGGAGCCGGAGCCGACGTTGATGGCAGAGGAGGTTACATGGGTCACATTCAAGAGATAGCAACCCAGGATCCCGCCGACGACATCGATGAAGGAATCCACCACTCCTATTTCATGAAAGTGAACGTCCTTCACAGCAACTCGATGGGCGAGACCTTCGGCCTCCGCTAGTCTGTCGAACACTGACCGACTTTGCTTCTTGACGGGGTCTGGCAACGTGCTGGCAGAAAGAATCTTCTGAATGCGAGAAAGCGTCAGTGGCTGATGAAATCCCTGTTGAATGATCACATCGACCTTTATTGCCGGGAGTGCGCCGCGATGCACCTCGTGTCTACGCAAGTGGTAGCCCTTAACATTCAGCCGTTTAAGGCCGTTGACCAATTCAGTCCACGATAAACCGGCGCTCACCAGTGCGCCCAAGACCATGTCTCCGCTGATTCCCGAGAAACAATCGAAATGCAGGTGTCGGCCCACCACATAACCTCGCTCAGTTCACGCAAATTGACCGCGCATCTTACCGAAGGCGCTTGCGAACAGCAATCACTGTTCACTAGTTGAAGGTTCATTGACAGCTCCAAGATGCTATGTTATCCACCTTAAGCATGCAGCAGAATTGTCGCACCCATGCCGCCGTCCCTCTGTTCCCGGGTCACTCACGATGACAAGGTTCGTGTCGTCCTTAAGGCCTTCGAGTCAGATCGGCCGTAGGAGATTATTCCTTGGGCTGCTCTGTTTTCTTGGATGCGTGGCGCTGCTTTTTCCGGTCGACAGCGACTCGCGAGTCATGTCAAAGGCCAAGCCGTCTCGGGCTCCTCGGCCTGAACCGGAGCTCAAGATCGTCGACCTCACAGTTACGCCGAAACAGTACACGCTCGGTAACGGCCCTCTCCAGTTCTCTGTGACGGTTCAGCTCCCAAAAGACATGCGCGGGAACCTCATTTTGGAAGTCAGCGCACTCATTAGCTCTCCCTCGAAGACCTCGGTGAGATTTTTGACGCATCGGCAGCCTGTCCAGATTTCCTCGACCTCGACTAAAGGAACAGAACGACAAAAGACCTCGATCGAGCTTGTCTGGGATGGTCAGGATCAACGCAAGCAGCTTGCCGTAGTGGGCAACTATTCGTACGAAGTTCGGACGAAACTATTGGCGAACGGGGAGAAGGGGCTCCGAACGGTGATGGTCGGCTGGCCGAAGCGAGGAACACTAGACGTGAAGTGGCCCACAGTTGGCTCCCTCTCGCCTACGACTCCAGTCCTAACAGATTGATTCGGTGTGCGAGACAAGCCGCGCCAAACCCGTTATCGATATTCATCACACCCACACCAGCCGCACAAGAATTGAGCATCGTCAAGAGGGCGGCCACTCCACCAAAACTTGCACCATATCCGCGGCTCGTTGGGACTGCGATGACCGGACACTGTACTAAGCCGCCCACAACACTCGGCAGGACGCCATCCATTCCGGCGACAACAATGACAACTCTTGCTTCAAAGAGCCGTTCTTTCCTCCCAAGCAGCCGGTGGATGCCGGCGACGCCGACGTCGTACAGTCGTTCGACACGACTCCCCATCACTTCGGCTGTGATGCGGGCTTCTTCGGCCACGGGCAGATCGGCGGTGCCGGCGGTGACTGCCAAGATGTGACCCAGTGACTTTGATCGCGGCGGATGAACCACTACAAGACGCGCATCGGGATAGTAGCGTGCACGCCGGTTGACTCTGCGAATAGCGCGCGCAACGGTTGGGTCGGCGCGAGTGGCAAGAAAGGGACCCTGTTTTTTGAAGAGCGCTCGTGCGATCGCGACGACCTGGGCCGTGCTTTTGCCTTCGCACAAGACGACCTCGGGAAATCCCTGCCGTAATGCTCGATGATGATCGAGGGAGGCAAAGCCCAAATCTTCGTAGGGCAGGGACCGTAGACGTTGAAGTGCATGCTCAACAGAAAGCTTCCCTTGACGAACGCCCTCGAGTAACCGTTCAAGCCCTTCCGGATTCATATCCACCCCTTCTCAGGTTTTGCGTCGCGCTCCATCAAGTCACTGACCGCTTTCCGGCAAGATTTGTTGTCGTACAAGACGGCATTTATCTCTTGTATGATCGGCATGTCGACGTGATAGCGACAGGCCAAGGTGAGTGCCGCGCGGGCTGTTCGGACGCCTTCGGCAACTGCCTGCATGCCGCCCAAGATCGTCTCCAGTCGTTCTCCCTTGCCTAGTTGAACGCCTACGGCATGGTTCCGGCTGAGTGTGCCCGTGCAGGTCAAGACCAAATCACCGACACCCGAAAGCCCGTAAAACGTCCGTGGATCGGCTTCCATCGCTACACCCAGTCGGATAGTTTCGGCCAAGCCTCTGGTAATGAGCGCCGCGCGGGCATTGAGTCCGAGATCCAATCCGTCGATGACGCCGGCGGCCAGGGCCATCACGTTTTTCAGTGCTCCACCGAGTTGAACGCCGATGACATCGCGATCTGCGTACACGCGAAATGTAGGCGTCATCAAGACGTCTTGAAAACGGCGAACCAATACGTCATCGGTGCCGGCCAAACACACCGCCGTGGGTCGGCCCAATGCCAATTCCGACGCGAAACTCGGACCGGAGAGCACCATCAGCGAACGGTGCATGGATGTCGGCAACTCATCCTCCATCACCTGAGTCATCAATTTCGCTGAATCTTCCTCGATCCCTTTCGTCGCACAGACCAACGGTCGTGAATCAGGTAGGCTGGATGTCAGTTCGCGCAATACAGATCGAGTGGCATGTGAAGGAACAGCGAATACAATACCCTGACAGTCCTGTATGGCTTCAACGAGGGATGAGGTTGCCGTCAAGCTTCGAGGGAGCGTGATGCCCTTCAGGAAGACAGAGTTTTCATGAGAGGTGGTAATGGACTCAACGACGTCATGTTCATAGGCCCAGAGGCGAACTGCTAGCCCCTTTTCGGCTAGGTGCTTGGCCAGGGCTGTTCCCCAAGCTCCGGCCCCAATAACGCTGACGTTGTTGAACGTGGTTGGCATACAGTACCAGCCTCATAGCCAAGTCATCACCAGTCATTCAGAACCGCGGATTATAGGAAGGCCCTTAAGAGCCTGTCAACGAATCGAAGAAGCATCGTACGGAATCTTGTGAAGCCCGCTGCATCTTCGGAGAGATGGCGAAAGGTGAATGGCACATAGTTTGCTCACTTATCCTGAAAGTTTAGAAAGGACCTAATCGCGGCTGGTTAGGTTATTGGTCGGATCTGTCGGATCTATGGAGATGGGTAATGGGGGAACCAGATGAACAGCGTTGTCCTACAAGGATTTATTCTGGGATAGCCACCAGAACACTTGCACAGGTATCCATCGCGCTGGTTCTGACCGTCTCCGGTGCCCATTCAGAAATGTACGTCGGAGGGCAATTAGGAACGACATTCTTTGGAGATAACAACAAACTGACGAGAGTCGATCTCACAGGTTTTACTCCAGCCGGATCCATGTCAGGTCGGGACTTAGCCAGTTCCCCAGTGCTAGGCGCCAAGGCCGGCTACTACTTTCCGCGCGCTCAATGGTTCGGCCTAGAAATGGAAGCCTATTACACGACCCCTCACATTGAGCAGCAACTGACGAGGGTCAGCGTGCTTCCTGGATCGGTTTTGAACGGCTTTGGGCCGGTCCCGAGTGTGAACGTTACCGGCGTTGTGTCCGGAGATTATTTTCGAGTCATTACCATTGCGCCATTCAATCTCATGCTGCGCCATCCCAAGGGGAAGTTTCAGCCTTATCTCGGCGTTGGACCTGGAATATTCTTGGCCCGTGTCAAAACGACAGTGTCTGGTTTTGAAGGGACACAGAGCTCAGCTCAAGTGGGCTTGAACGTCAAACTGGGTGGGGAATACTTCTTTACACAACACATCTCCGGATTTGGGGAAGTCCGGTATAACTACGTCAAGCTCGATTTTGATGCTACTGATGTGGCCTTGGGCTTTCAAGCCATCTACAATCCAGTCACCTTTTCTTTCGGAGTCGGTTATCACTTCTAGCTTCTGAACTCCAACCTCTAGTATCTTTAGGACCATACCATGTCTGTAGATTGCGTCCGGGAAATCCTCGACGATGCAAGCCTGTCCTACCTGTAGTCGATCTCAACCGCAGATCAATAGGTTCTGTATCCAATGCGGCCGTCGGCTCACCGGTCGATCGGATAGCTCGTCGGCTCCTCAACACCATACAACCGTGGCACCAGATCAACTAAATATCACCGTGCTCTACGGGATGGTTGTCATTCTGATCCTGGCCGTATTGTTCCCTCCATGGGAGGCTCCACCAACGCAAGAACCGGAGTTTCTGGGGATGCATTTTATCCTATCTCCGCCCACACCCGAAGCCGTCATGAGCCGCATGCTTCTGACGATCGAGCTCGTCACGATTGCGATTGCTGGCATGTACGGAGCGTTTCTCTTCAGAAGAAAGTCGTGAACAGGACGACACAAAGTCTTCAAGTCCTCACTAGGTTTTGTGACTTGAAGACAGGATGGCTATCAGCACCGTGGCCACATCAGTCCAACGCCAACGTCAGGCACTTGGCCGACCCACCGGATTTCATAAATTCATCGAGGTGAACGGTATGGGTATCGTATCCTCTAGTGTGAAGCCACGCTTGCGTGGCGGGACATCCTACAGGAAGAACGATATGTTTCCCAATGCAGATGGCATTGCAGGCGAACTTCAGGGCTTCATCTTCGGAAACAGCCAGACGGAGCCCATCAGAAACGCGTTCGGCAATGGCCATCTGTCCGTAAGAATCGAACGCTTCGGGAAAATAGAGAAGTTCGCCGCCGCTCAACGGACACAAGCAGGTGTCCAGGTGGTAAAAACGGCTGTCGACCAGTTCGAGGGGGATGATCTCTCGGTGAAAACGTTCACTGAGGATCGGGAACACGCGAATATCCGATCGCTGTCGATAGCCACCGAACCAATAGTCTGGAAAGCCCAAGAGATCGCCGGCGCCCTCAAAATACAGGCCTTCCTCTGTCCTCATCACGTCATAGCCGTGCTCACGAAACCACTGTTCAAAATGAGCCTCTTCTCGCCGTCGTTCAGGATATCGAAAGCGACTCACGACAGCCGTTCGCCCGACCACGACGCCGGCGTTGGCCGTAAAGACCAGATCAGGTAGACCTTGCAGTGGAGACATACGTTCAAGAGCGACGCCCACTTCCTGTTCAAGCACGCGCATCAACTCATGCCACTGGCGCACGGCTCGCTCGTGATCCACTCGATTGCTGAGTCGCATCCAGGGATTGATCTCATACTCGATGCCAAAGAAATCCGGAGGACACACCAGAAGTCGGCTCATGTCGGTCTCCCTAGGGCCCTGGCGAGTTCTGCCAGAAACGACGCCGCATCCATGACGAGACCAACCGCCTGAAAACTGCCCCGATCGGCCAATTTCGTCGGTACCGACGGGTTCACGTCCACACAGACGGTGGGAACGGTGGCCGGCAGAAGATTGCCTGTGGCGACGGCATGCAATGTCGAGGCGACGAGAAGGGCCAGCCCAACGCCGGGAACCATCGCCCGCATGGCGCTCTGTGCCTGGACGGAATCCGTGACCACTCCCGGCAACGGACCATCGTCACGGATCGTGCCCGCCATCACCACCGGCACCCCTTGCCGAACACAGGCTGCCATAATCCCGTGCGTGATCACTCCAGAGGTGACCGCTGCTTCGATGCTACCAATCGCCCGGATCCGGTTGATGGTCCGCAAATGATGCTCATGCCCGTGCCTAACCGCGCGTCCGGCACTGAGCCCATACCCGAGGGAGGTGCCATAGAGCTCGGCTTCCATGTCATGGGCAGCCAGGGCATTTCCGCAAAAGAGGACGTGGATAAATCCCTGTTCGATCAACCAGGTTAGCGCCTCACGGCCACCGGCATGGATAATCGCCGGTCCGCCGGCAAGCAATACGTTTGAACCTGCCTGGCCAAGTCTGGCTTGCTCCCCTAGATGACGCATGCGCGACGCGATATCGGCAATTACATGGCTATGGGGTCGCTCTGCGGATACGTGCGACTCCATGAATCCGAAGACGTCCCGTTCCGGTGGTCGTTGTAGTGGGGTGACACGCACGCCTTCTCGACCGACGACGATTTGATCTCCCTCGCGTACCTCACCCATAGGGATTGTGTGGGCGGTTCCACGCTGTTCGTCCACTCGGACGGCCAGGTCCATTTCGATTCCATCCACATCCACCCATCGCTCCTTGAGCCGGATCTGAGTGGGCAGATGCGTGGTGGCATAAAACTCTTCGGGGAGGATTCCGTCGGCCGGCGCCGGCTTCGTACAGCAGTTTGCTTCACGTTCGACCGAGGCGCCGTGTGGTTGAATCGCTTTAAGGATGTCGTCCAAGAGCGCCTTGGATGCCGTTCTGATGACAATGCGGGCGCGAGAGGGTTCTTCCCGTGTTTTGCCAATGTGCACATCCTCAAGGTCAAAGGTTCCTCCCATCATCAGGATGAGGTCCAATACCTTCGCCAGGACGAGAGAATCAATGATGTGTCCCTGTAGAGCGACACGCTCCTGGGAGTGATTCATCGCATGCTCACTGGTCATGGGCCTATTGTACCACCCGACTTGGTGGCCGAAGAAAATGAGGATATGGAGCTACGGATTCGTAGGCGGCGATTTCATCAGTTCTCGGAGCACACTGGTGGCGTAGGCGCCTGGGGGTAGGCTGAAGGAGAGGGTAAGGGCATCATCGCTCAGGGACCATTCCAGCTCAGTGAGGGGGACGCGAAACGCTCGCCGCTCACCGCGGAATCCGCAGGCCTTTGCGGCAGCGATGAGGGTTTCTCTGGTGGTACCCGCTTCGGCAATGACAGCTTCCTCGATGCGTCCGGGTTCCCCATTTGCCCAGGACACACGCGAACCAAAGAGGATCCCGGTCGGGCTGATTTCAAATCGATCGGCGCGTGGCTGTTCCTGGTCCGCATCCTCGACCTGGAAACAGGCGCCGTTTTCCGATTTCATGGTCCAGTCACCGACGAAGATTCGATCGATGTGATCAATTCGCCGGGCCAGCATCCGATTGAACAAGAACGACTGATAGGCGTTGAGATACCAGATGCGCTGCGCCCGGTTCATCTTTTCCCGTCGCCGTGCATCGTGTAAGAGTGCGGCACCGACTTCGTGATTATCGCCGCGTTTCCCTTGTCGCTGTGGGCCAAAGTAGTTGGGCACCCCACGGGTGCTCAGTTGCTCAAGGATAGCCGGCACGGATTCAGCTGCGTGATCAGCTACATTGCGGATGACCAAACGGAAGCGATTGCCAGCGTGATGGCCGGTTCGAAGCCGATTGCGATGGCGTCCAAGGACCTGAAGGCTCAGAACCATGTCATCGATCTTGAGGCCGGCCAGCTGTTCCGGTGCGACTCCCTGCAAAGACACCATCTGAGTGGTGACGGCTCGGGCATCCTTCAGCCCAGCGACGCCAATGGCCTGTGCTTTAATCCCCAGTGATGATGAGAGCCGTCGGACGAGGTCCGGTGTGGAAAGACCACGTTTGGTGATCGTGACATATAGATGTTCCCCTTCTCCGCATGGGAGATACAGCGGTCGTTCTTCGACGTTAAAATCTTCAGGCACGGTGCGGATTCGCCCGCCGATTCCGGGGATGGTGCTGGTGAGAAAGGGGTCAAGTGAGGAGTTCACACCTATCCTCTCATTACCATGACGGCCGCCCGTCGAAATGTATCGTTAAATCTGATGAAAAATGACCCCATGGTATACTTTTTCAACCCATGCGAAAACGATCACACCAATCACGGGTTGGGGAATGAGCACAAGGCGGAGGGTGTCCTGGCCTGACCATCTGCGATCATTCGTCGGCTATTGCTTGAGCGAACCGCTCTATCGAGCCTTCAGCCTCGCCCCACATTGGGAATGGGGTTTGTGCAATCATGAAGTCTCCATCCTAACCCACAGACATCCCATTCTCGCCGGTCGTCGTGCCGTCCATCTCACCGACCTGCACCTTGACCGATATCACCCGCGGCATGATGGTATTGTCGACACCGTGAATAAGCTTCAACCTGATTGGATTTTCATCACCGGAGACCTGCTCAACGTCCCGGAAGGCTTGCCCCATCTCTTTCGCTTTCTCGAACGCCTGCGCACCATCGCGCCGGTGTATATGACGTTGGGCAATCATGACCATTACAGCGGCGTGCCGGTAGCAGAGTATGCCGAACAAGCCGATCGGCACAAGATCACGCTCCTGGTGAATCAAAATGCGATTGTTTCAACAGGAAGGGGAGAATTAGTGATTGTCGGTGTCGATGATCCGTCCCTTCATCGTGCGGACCTTCGATGTGTCCCGCCTCGTGCGGAACAGCGCTGTACGGTACTGCTGGCTCATGCCCCGAACATCCTGGACTATGTTGAAGATCATCATGGTATTGATTTGATCCTCTGTGGACATAGCCATGGTGGGCAGTGGAGAGTGCCAGGGATCCCCACTTTCTGGCTCCCTCCTGGCTGCAATGGCCGCGTGGCAGGCTGGCACGAATCCGGCCGGCACAAGTTGTACGTCAACCGAGGGCTAGGGTGGTCCTTCCTCCCATTTCGCTTGAACTGCCGGCCTGAGATTGCCGTGATTGAGTGGGTTTAGGGATAGGCCGAGACGCAAGCTGAGTAATCGTCACTCACGCATCTGTTCCAATGCCTCCCTGGCCCGGCTTCTGACTGTTTGGTCCCAATCCTGTTCCATGGCAACTTTCAGTCGTTCACGTGTTTCGACTGCCCGTAGTCGTCCCAACCCCAAGGCAGCACAAGAACGCACATAGGCATGGTCATCATCCAGTGCTTTGAGTAACAGCGGTACTACGGACTGATCTCGCAACGCCCCCAAGTGGCTGGCCGCCATCCCTCTGATGCGATGCTGTTTGTCATCCAAAGCTCGTTGCAACGTCGTTTCAAACAGTTCCTTCAAAGCAGGAACGGCCAAATCCAGTCCATCAGTTCGGTATTCATTGTTTTCCAGCAGGGCAAAGGCTAGATCCAGCCGCTTTTCCTGGACAGTTTCTCGCTCGAAGAGGGTCAGCAGTCTGGTTCGTTCCCGAAATCTGGCCCGGCGACGACGAAACGCCCTGATCGGAATGGACAGCAGGAAGGCAATCACAACGCCGATCGCGGTCATCGGTACAGCCTGATCGACGATATAGTCTTGTGTCTCAAACGAGAGTCGTTTCCAAATCCACACTCCGGCCACGATAAGGCCGATCACGACGATAAACCAAGCAGGATTGATCGGTCCCTCGTCGGGACGCGTCGGTGCAGTCATGGGGAAGGATCATACGAACGTACTCGAGGAGTCGTCAATGAAGTACCAGTGTGGGAGATCATCGGCTTGACCCGGCTTTCTGGATAAGACTATTCTGCCCCGGTTGAATTGATACGATCTTGCCTATGCGTCTAACCATTCTCGGTTCCGGGACCAATGTACATCCGACCCGTGCCGCAGCCGGCTATCTGGTACGGACGGATCAACACATTCTCTTGGACTTCGGCCCACGCACATTAATGAATCTGATCAAGACCGGGGTGAACAGGCACAGGATCACGCACATCTTGTTTTCACATTTTCACGCCGACCACTTTTCCGACTTTATTACGTTCTTCTTTGATGCCGTCATCTATGCCAAATATGGCGGGGGCCATCGGCCGGGGATGACCCTGATTGGTCCCAAGGGCACGATTCGGCTCTTACAGTCGATTACGAAGAGCTTCCCCAGCTTTTCGCCGGCGCCGTTCCATGTGGTTATGAAGGAAGTCACCGATAAACCGTTTACGATCGGGGACACCCGTATTGTTCCCAAACCTGTGGTCCATGTTCCCGATCTCTCGAGCGTCGGCTATCGGATTGAGTACCGAGGGAAGACGGTCGTCTATTCAGGGGATACCCAATACTGTGACGAGGTGATCTCGCTGTGTCAGGAGGCCGACCTGGCCGTGCTCGATTGTTCGTTCCCAGCCAACCGTCCAGGGCCCTCCCATCTGCACGCCGGGCAGTGCGGCCAGGTGGCACAGGAGGCTGGTATTGGCCAGCTCATCCTCTCGCATTTCTACCCGATCGCGGATCGTTATGATGTCAAAGCGCAAGCAGCAGAGCACTATAGAGGAAAGATTTGGAAGGGAAGGGATTTGCTGACAATTCGTCTCTAGGCTACAGCCCTTCTTCGCGGGGAGCACCACCGAGAATCTCAATGAACTTGGTCAAACGGTCGGTTTTAACTGCGTCACCGGCCTTGGAGTAGATCGCTAGGAGATTCTTGACCATCCGTGACAGGATCGCACGAATCGGGCTTTTCTGCAGGTACTTGTCATCGAACCCGTAGCCAGCTTCCGTCAAAAACCGTGCGCAGTTTTTTTCAGTCAGCAAGGCTCCGCCGTTGAAACAATCGATGAAAATTTTGTACCGATCGGACTCGTACTTCACCAGAAAATGCCCCGGCATGCCGATGCCAAACACCGGAAGCCGTAGGCGTTGCCCAAGAAAGAGGTAGACGGCAGACAAGCTGATTGGGATGCCGACGCGCCGATCCATGACACAATTGAGGTAGCTGTTCTCAACCTCATAGTAATTCTTGGTGTTCCCTTTAAACCCTTGTTCGGTGAACAGGTACCGATTAAGCGCATTGATGGCTTCTTCTCCGGAGGCTCGACAGCCGATTCTTGCTCGAACTTCGCCGGCCATCGTATCTAACCGTTCACGATAGTGTGCCACATCGAGTGTTGGGTATGCGTAACGAGCGATGAGGAACGCGCCGGTTTCCAGACACATCGCCTCGCCCGCAAGGGTGGCCAGATTCGTCAGTTCATCTTCCAGTTTTCCTCCTCGGATCTCTTCGAGGACGGACGTGATGCGATCAGCCATTTCCGGCTGCTCAATTTCTGCTTCCTGGAGAAGTGGGACCGCTGAGGGGCCGATGTCGATGAGTCGCCCACTGATGGTCTGAACTATTCTGTCATCCTCATCAGACAGGAGGCGAATGAGAGCTCGAATTTTGTTCTCAGGAATCAGCATTCGTACCAGGTTCTTCGTCGTCCGTTACCGTGCTCAGTCTACCCCAGCACCGCTGTGACTCAATGATCCGACGGATGCTGCCATCAGTCAAGCGATCGACGCTTCATCACGTGATCACCCCATCGCCCGTCGGAAT
Organism: Nitrospira sp.; assembly: GCA_029881435.1. GTDB lineage: Bacteria > Nitrospirota > Nitrospiria > Nitrospirales > Nitrospiraceae > Nitrospira_D. The sequence goes on along the minus strand of JAOUMR010000043.1, from coordinate 2,595 downwards.
GCCTTGGCCCCACCGTACAAGCACAAGGCATCAAATACCAACATGACGATGATCACCATCCCCACATGAGGTAACGCCTCACTCCATCCGGACAGGATGAGAGGGCGTACGGCATCGATTGCCCAGGTCATCGGATTGAATTGCGCTAAAAAACTCATCCATCCTGGCATGGCGGTCAGCGGGACCAACGCGGAGCTGAGGAAAATCATCGGCAGCGACAGAAATCCTAGTACCGAAAAGAAGTCGCCGTGGCTTTTTACGGAGAACGCCATCGCCATGGAGATGGCCGTCAGGCCGACACCGAACATCATCCCGATCAACAAAATCGTCGCGATGCCGAGGATGCCGGTTGCCGGATGCACGCCGAAGAGATAGGACACGCCAAGAATCACGAGGACCTGCAGCGACGTAATGGCCATGACGAAGATAAACCGGCTCAGAATCACGGAGCTACGATGAATGGGTGTGGACATCAACCGCTCGAGAAATCCATTTTCTTTGTCGAACAGCAGGTCGACGCCGCCTGCCAAGCCATTGTTCAGGACGGTCATCACGACGACGCCGGCTGCAAGAAAGCTGATGTAGTTCGGTGCCTGCATGACGTCTGTGTCCGCAGCCCGTTGAAACAGGTTTCCGAAGAAAATGAGCCAAAACAGCATGGGCTGTACCAGCGTGAACAGCATGCTGAATTTCTCTCGACTCAGCCGTCGGACCCACCGCATCGTCAATGCGCTGATTTCCTGCCAGTAATGCCCCACGTGACTCCTTTATGCCGACTCGGTCTCGGGGATCGATTCGGTGATAGCCCGGCCTGTATGTGCGATGAACACATCGTCCAAGCGTGGTCGGTTGTACTGAATAAACTCGATTTGGCAACCCAATCGATTGGCCGATTCGAGAATGGTAGGCAGCGCCTTCTCGGGTGATTCCACTCTAATGTCCAGCCCCTTTGCGGTTGCTCGGACGGACGTGATGGCCGGGCGACCCTTCAGTTCAGCCTCGAGCGTGGGAATCCGGTCGATCTCCTTGAGCGTGAGAGACACGATGTCTCCACCAAGCGCGATCTTAAGCTCAGCCGGTGTCCCCAGCGTTTTGATCTTGCCGCCGTCGATAATGGCCAGCCGATCGCACAGTCGATCAGCTTCATCCAGATAATTTGTCGTCATCACCACCGTAATGCCCCGAGCTTTGAGCATGCGGACGTACTCCCAAATCCGGAGGCGACTCTGGACGTCAAGGCCTAATGTGGGCTCGTCGAGAAACAAGATTTTTGGATCCGGCAACAACCCACAGGCGATGTCGAGCTTGCGTTTCATCCCGCCGGAATAGGTCTTCGCGGGTCGGTCTGCATGGGCCTCCAATTCAACGAGTGTGAGCAACTCACCGATGCGCTTAGTCGCTTCTTCTTTCGACAGATGGTAGAGCGCGCCCAGCAATTGAAGGTGTTCGCGCCCGGTGAGGAACCGATCGATCGCCCGCTCTTGCGGCACGTATCCGATCACGGTTCGCACCTTGTCCGCCTCATGCACCGAGTCATAGCCCATGATGGTGGCCGTGCCCGAGGTTGGGTGTAGGAGGGTGATGAGGGTGCGAAGCGTGGTGCTCTTGCCGGCGCCGTTTGGCCCCAGCAAACCGAAAATCTCCCCGGCATAGACCTGAAACGACAAATCATCAACAGCCTTATGGCCGTCGTACGTCTTGCACAAATGGCTCACGTCGATCGCAACGGTCCGATCCATTTCGTTATTCCCAGTCCTTTACGCCGCGATGCTCGTGCAGCATGAACTGCACCAGATCGTTCAGCCGGCGGGCACGCTGGTGGAGTCCGTCGGCTTCCAGCAAAAATTGTTTTTCCAGAGGTGTACAGTCCAAGTATGTTGATAATGTGTTGACGAGGACTTCATCGCTGACTTCTTCACGGAAAAACCCCTGCCAAGCCGCGTTATCCTCTCGTGATTGGAGGTACCGCCCCAGCACATCGATCAGTGCGCGCCTGGTCGCGGTTGTGAGTTCTTCGTCCGATCGCAGGGGTGTCACGCGAATTGTCGCTTCGCGGTAGGGCTTGTCGAAATGTTCTTCCAAGATCTCACAGCGTTCGAGCCCTTGGAGCAAGATGTTGGAGCGACCGTCGGGCATGGGTTGAACGCTTACGATCCGTCCGATGCAGAGTGCCGGATAGATGGCCGGGTTCCCATAGTAGTCCTCCTCCCATCCTTCTTTGAGGAGGGCCATGGCGATACATTGAGCGCCCATGGTCACATCGGCCAACATCCGGCGGTAGCGTGGTTCAAACACATGGAGCGGTAAATAAGTCCTCGGAAAAAAGACGACGTTCGGTAATGGGAACACCGGAAGGCGGTCAGGAATGACGAAGGGCTCCTCATGCTTGGCAGGACCTGGATGCGATGGTCCACGCTCTCGATCAATCTGCATCACTCACGATAGCTGAGGCGTGTGAAAATTGTCAACGCTGGGGGGTTGATCGATGAGTCACGAAGAACTGTGAAACGCCGCTCATAGACGAGCGATTTGTTCGTGTACGGATGCTCGTGCTATAAACAGCCCAAGACATCAGGCGCTAGCAGGCTGCGGAAA
>JAOUMR010000143.1 GCA_029881435.1 Nitrospira sp. | reverse complement strand
CCGCGATTCAGGAGCTCAATCGGGCGGTGTCAACCGACCCTCGAGTGAGCGCCGTGCTGGTCACGATCAGGGATGGGGTTTTGGTGGTGAGGAGAGCCACTTAGAGCCAAAAGGACATTTTGACATAGGTGATGGTAGGCAGGCGCTGATTGCTCAAGGACTGGCCTGCGCAGGGTTAGATCAGGTCGACCATGGCGGTGCGAAACGCACGCAGATCATCAAGACGTGTCGAAATGATCTCGTAGACCTGCACATAGTCGATCTTCCAGTAGACATGGACCAACAAGTTTCGAAAGCGCGCCATCTGCTGAAGGCGGCCTGAAAGATCCGTGGGAATGAGCCCGGCCTTCTCAAGTGAACTGAAGCAGCCTGCATACTCTTCAGGCACATGATTCAGTCGCCTCGCAGAGACATGAAAGCAGAGCGCCAGCGCAGCCTCGATGGCGATGAGCAATCGATAACAGGCGACATCGAGCGTGTCTTGGCTTGAGAGGAATGTCTCGCGAGGCAGACGACGCAGGTCTTCGAGCCGGCTCAACGAAGCATCGATTTCAGCACAACGAGCCCGGATGAGGTCCGGATTGAGAGTCATGCGACGAAGGCATCCTTCGTGCTGCTGCGGAGGAGTGGAGCCAGATCGAGATACCGCCGTGCCACATCCTCAAGCATGTCGGTCAAGAAACCTTCGTCTCGACAGAGCAGGAGTCGTCCTCGCAAGACGTGGTAGAGAAACGACAGCGGTGCTTCATTGATCACCCGAATATCAACTGGTAGTCTGACTGCCGCAGTAAGTTTCGCAGAAAGAATTTCCACGATCTGTGCCTGCTGAGCAACGACCGTGTCATCAAGAAAGAGTCCAATGTCCACATCATGGACCCGGTCTGACTCGAGCACAGACCCGTAGAGATAGGCGAGCCGTATACCCGACTCTTGGCCGAGCTCAACGGGGAGCCGAGTGAACAACGCTTCACGCTGCTCCGGACTGATAGTGTAAGTCACAGCTTTCATAGGCTTCTCAATGACCAGTCCCATCTTACATCGACGGCAACAGGAGGACAAGAAACGCCTGCGTGAATGCTTCATATCTCCACAGAACACAGAAGTCCTAGTTTCCTTCACTCCTCCTGCCTATGGTATCTGTACGGATACAGACTGTATCCGGTTCGATATCTCACCATGGTGACAACCTCTCATTGCCGTTCCCTTCTCGCCACAATGGTCAGGTTCTTTCATCGTATGGTCATAAGCTTACGAAAATCGGACCAAGGTTCAGTGGTATTGCTTCAACGGGCATCGGCATTGCTTCCACAGGAATAGAGGTAAGGCAGAGCGGATGATCCAAACCTATGGTGCGAGGCGACCATGCTGAAGAAACCAAAAGATCATGAACAGATGCGGGCTGAAATGGGGTCACTCGTTGAGGCACTGGAGTTGCCGGAGCTGAATAAGCAGTTTCTCCGAGCGCGGTGGCTGGAGCTGGTGATTTGGATGGATGAGAAGGCGTGGAACTCCGTGCTGCGGCATAACGTTCTGCGGCTCACGACGATCATCGGCGGCGTCATCGTGCCGGCGCTGGTAAGTTGGAACGTCGGAGATGGTGCTGGCGCTGAGCTGATCAAAACGCTCACAGTGATCGTCAGCCTCGTGGTGGCATTGAGCGCGGCGGTGGAAGAGTTCTTTCACTATGGCGAACGGTGGCGTCATTACCGGCGCACAGTCGAATCGCTCAAGAGCGAAGGCTGGCAGTTCTTTCAGCTCAGCGGGCCCTACGCCAACATGACTCATGTGCTGGCCTATCCGGCCTTCGCCGCGCGCGTCGAAGAGCTGAGTCGAGAAGAGGTCGAGACGTACATGACGCAGGTGGCGAAAGACAAGAAAGAGCCGGAGGATAAGGCACCCTCCGTACCGTGAAGGAGCAAGGCCGACTTGGCCTATTGGGAGGAAGCGTTCATGAAACCTCATGCTTTTGTCGCGATGCCGTTTGGCGTGAAGAAGGATAGCCAAGGCAACGAGATTGATTTCAATCGCGTCTATGCCGAGCTGATTAAGCCGGCGTTGAAGGTGGCGGGGCTGGAGGTGTTCCGTGCGGATGAAGAGCAGCGTGCCGGAGGAATTTTACCCGACATGTTCCAAGAGCTGCTGATCGCCGATCTCGTGGTGGCCGACCTTACGCTCGACAATCCCAATGTCTGGTACGAGCTCGGCGTGCGCCATGCGTTGCGCGCGCGTGGTGTCGTCCTCATTTCCGGTGGCCGCGTCACGACCGCCTTCGATCTTTATACCGATCGGAAGCTCCGCTATGAGATCAAAGATCAGGGGCCGGACCCTGCGACACTGGAGCAGGATCAAGCAAAGCTCACCGCCATGGTGCAGGCGACGATGGAGTCGTGGCAGGGCCGCAAGGTGAGCCCGGTCTATCACTTGCTGCCTAATCTGCAAGAGCCTGACTGGAAGTCGCTGCGCATCGGCGATGTGCGGGAATTCTGGGAACAGCATGAGGCTTGGGAGCGGCGCATCGAACTGGCGAGAAAAGCCAAGGAGATTGGCGATGTGCTGGTGCTGGCGGATGAGGCGCCGATCGCCGCCTTTCGCGCGGAGGCCTGGATCAAGGCCGGCGAGACGTTGCGCAAGGCCGAACACTTCACCTTTGCATTGGAACAGCTCGAACGGGGTCTTTCGTTAGAGCCGCAGAACCTCACAGGCCTCCAGGAAAAGGGCATCTGTCTCCAGCGACTCGCCATGGAAGGCAAGCCGGGCCATTCGTTGGACCGTGCGCGGACACATTATCGGGAAGTGCTGAGGATATTTCCAACCGATCCCGAAACCTGGGCTCTACTCGGCCGGGTGGACAAAGATGCATGGGTCTCAGGGTGGCACCAACCCAATAAAACGCCTGAACAGATGAGAGATGAAGCTGCCTACGAAGATGCATTACTGCGGGGAGCGATTGGAAGCTATTCCACCGCCTATCGCCGCAATCCTGGTCATTATTACTCCGGCATCAATGCCCTCACGTTGATGCATCTCTATCGGTATCTGACCAACGATTCACGATACGACAAGGAAATGGTCACGATGGCTGGGGCCGTACGGTTTACTGCCGAATGTGAGCAGAATGAAGCGCAAGAGTTCTGGGCCCTTGCCACCATCGGTGACCTAGAAGTTCTAGTAGGGACACCGGAAACCACCAAGACGGCGTATAAAGACGCCATCGCGAAGAACGAAAGAGATTGGTCTGCTCTGAACTCCAGCCTGATGCAATTACAGCTATTCAAGAATCTCGGCTTCCGAATGGACAATGTGGGGGCCGGGCTCGCAGTCTTTACTAGAGCCTTACAGAAACTCACGAAGCCAGGCGACACGTGGCAGCCAGGACAAGTGTTCCTCTTCAGCGGCCATATGATCGATGCCCCGACTAGGCCAACTCCACGGTTTCCCTCTTCGAAGGAACCAATTGCCGTTCAGAGGATTGCCGATGCCCTACAGAAACTTAGAGCTGGACCGGAAGACCTTGCCCTGACTCTTGGTGGCTGCGGTGGTGATCTCTTGTTTAGTGAGGCCTGTCTGCTGCGAGGCGTAAAGGTACAGTGGTTGCAGCCGTTTGATGAGCCGACGTTTATTCAGAAGTCCGTGGTCTGCCGCGGGGAAGAGTGGCGAAGCCGCTATCTAGCTGCAAAGGAAAAACTCACCACGGAAATTCGTTCCGCGCCAGATGAGCTTGGGCCAGACCCTAAGGAAGCAAATCCCTACGAGCGTTGCAACATGTGGTTGCTTTACACCGCATTGTCCTACGGTATTCGCCGGGTGCAGTTCGTCTGCCTATGGGATGGTGGTGAGGGTGATGGCCGTGGTGGGACAGCACACATGTATCGAGAAGTAAATCGTCGGACTGGTCAGGTGACCTGGATCGATAGTCGGAGCCTCTAGTGTAGTGCTGCATAAATAGCTGTACTTATTCTGCCGTGCGAGTATAGTCCTCCGCCAGTGGAGGACCTGCCCATGCGTATCGCCCCATCTCTTCAGCTCACGGCTCCTGAGCGTCAGCAATTGGCGCAGTGGGCTCGCGGACGACGGACGCCTGCGCGGCTGGTGCTCCGCGCCAAGATTGCCTTGTTGGCGGCTGAGGGCCACACCAACCAGCACATTGCCGCGGCCTTGCACACGAGTCGGCAAACAGTGGGCCTCTGGCGGCACCGCGTCGTCACCCAACGCCTCCCCGGGCTCGCCCAGGATGCGCCCCGTGGAGGGCGTCCCCCGAAGGCGCGCCAGGCCCTCACCGCGCGCATTCTGAAGACGACGACGCAGGTCTCCCCGCCAGCGGCCACCCACTGGTCGACCCGTACCTTGGCCCGGCACCTGCGCACGAATCCGACGTTCGTGCAGCGGGTCTGGACCGCCCATGGCTTGCAGCCCCACCGCGTGCGGACCTGTAAGCTCAGCCGGGATCCGCACTTTCAGGACAAACTGGAGGACGTGGTGGGCCTGTATCTGCACCCCCCGGAACATGCCGTGGTCCTCTGCGTGGATGAAAAAAGCCAGATCCAAGCCCTGGATCGCACGCAGCCGGGCTTGCCCCTGAAGCCGGGGCGCTGCGGCACGATGACGCACGATTACAAGCGGCATGGCACCACCACCCTCTTTGCCGCCCTGCATGTCGCGGAGGGCTCGATCATCTCCACGTGCTTGCCGCGCCATCGGCATCAGGAATGGCTGAGCTTCCTGCGTCTGATTGATCGCCAAGTCCCCCAGGGCAAGGCGCTGCATCTGATCGCTGACAATTACGGTCGGGTAAGGATGCGGTCTTTCGACCGCATCCTCCCCTAAGAACCGGACATGATGGTTTCCGCTCATCCGGCTCAAGCCATTGCGAAGCCCGGCGGTCAAGCCGAGCCGAACGATCACGACGGAGGAGATGGGGGATGGGGCCGTCGACGCGAGTGTCGCGTCGCTGATCGACGGCCGTGGAAGTACGGACGCCAACTCGGATCGTAGGGATTCGCCTTCGCCCGAATTTTGAGATGCCTGCGGATCGCGGTCTTATTGGCACAGACCAACGGCAACCACTCCACACGGCCCTCCGGTGTCCGATCTCCCACGTCTGCCGCAAAGCGCCAGCGTCGCCCGTCGACCGGATGCCAGTATCGATGCAGCACCCAATCGGCAGTCTTGTCCTGATGCCTGCGGCGCGCCCATCGCCAGAGACGATGCCAAAGCACATGATCGATCTTCCGGAACGTGCGCGTCGCCACGATATGCCGGTGATACATCACCCACCCGAGGAGCACTCGGTTCAGGGTGTAGATCAGCTCGGCTTGTGACGCCGCCTTGTTCACCCGGATGATCGTGCGCACCTTCTCGAGGAACGCGTGGACGTTCCGTCGCGAAGGGGTGACCAGCAACTTGCCGTGGTACTTGCGCAGGTGCTGGCCCAGGAAGGCGAATCCGTCGTCGATATGGGAGATCCGGGTCTTCTCCGACGAGAGCTTCAGCCCTCGGACGGCTAAGAACCGTTCCACCAGTGGCCGGACTTCATCCTCGAGGACCTCTCGCGAGGTTCCCGTAATGATGAAGTCATCGGCATATCGCACGAGGTTGACCTTGGGGTTGTACTTCCCACGCCCGCGCCCGAGGTCTTTCCGAGGAAAGGCCCGTTGCAACGCGCGTTCAAGTCCATCCAAGGTCATGTTCGCGAGGACCGGCGAGATGACGCCGCCTTGCGGCGTGCCCTCGTCCGTTGCGAACCAGGTTCGCCGTTCGACGTAGCCCGCGGTGAGCCAGCCCCGCAAGATGGCCGTGTCCGTTGGAATATGGTCGAGCAACCACGCGTGGCTGATCGTATCGAAGCCGCTCACGATGTCGCCTTCCAACACCCACGCCGGTGCACTCTTGCGGGAGAGCAGCTTAAAGGCCTGCTCGATCGCGTCCGCCGTCGATCGCATCGGTCGAAAACCGTAGGAGTGGTGATCCGCTGTGGTTTCCGCGATCGGATCCAGGGCCAGCAGGTACAACGCCTGCATGGCCCGATCGTGCATCGTCGGAATACCGAGTGGCCGCCATTTCCGGTTGGCTTTCGGGATATAGACGCGTCGCAGCGGTTGCGGCTGGTAGCCGCGCCGTCGAAGCGATCCAATCGCCCGTACTTTGGCCTCAGGGGATCGCCACCCGGCTCCATCGATCCCCGAGGTCTCTTTGCCTGCATTTTCCGTCACTCGCTTCACGGCCAAGGCTCGGCCGGCGAAGGAGTGGGTGAGCAACCATTGCAGCGCTTTCGCCCGGCCATGGCGGCCCTCCCGTGTTGCCTTGACGATACGTGCTTGCAGCCGCCGCACGTCGCGTTCACAGTGTCGCCAGTTGATCTGAGGCCACTGTGGCGCGTCGCGAGAGGGTGCACACGCGGCTTGCGCGGCGTTCATTTGCTCTTCCCTCCCAAGACGGTTCTCCCAGCTCTCTCGTCACGAACGACCAACTGGAAGTGGGCCTGCTTTCGCAGTAGCGTGCTGGCGCCGAGGTCGGCGCCACGCCTATCCACTCGATTACCGAGCGGCCTTTGCTTTCTCCAGTCTCCTCTGCCCGCTGCCTCATCAGCGTCCCTTACGGGCACGCCTGCTCCCTCGCGGAAGCGAGCCATCGGGTTTACCGTGTTCCGCGTCGATGACACGAGTGGGGGAGTCCCTGCCACTACACCGGCGGTCTTGCGGGTCCGTGTGCTCTGAGCGCGCGGGCAGAGCAACCGACCGCGATACCATGTTGGCCGGAGCCTCTCAGCATCTTTGGCTCGACTGATTTTGACGGTGCCTGTCCGGCAGTTCACATTCGTTGGACCTACCACCCAGCCTAGCCCCTGTGCCGCCTGATGCTGGCCGCACCGACGGCTCCCTCACGGTCGCCGCCGCGCCCTGACGGGCGAGGGTACGTTGTCTCGGTAGCTTCAGACCCGACCGTTACCAGTCACGCCTGTACCGATAGGCTACTGCGCACGGAAGCGCAGGTTCGCTGACGGTGTTTCCTTTCGTCTCGAACAATCATCAACGCGACTTCACGTCGCACCCACGCATAAACACCCCACGGTCCAGCGGTGGCTGACACGCCACCCACGCATTCACATGCATTTCACGCCCACCAGCAGTTCGTGGCTCAACTTGGTGGAACGGGTCTTTGGCGACCTGACGGCCAAACAGATTCGGCGGGGGGTGTTTCGGAGTGTCCCGGAGTTGATTGCTGCGATTGCCGCCTACATGGCCCAGCGCAATGCGAAGCCTACCCCCTTGGTCTGGACCAAGACGGCCCAGGAGATTCTGGCAAAAGTGAATCGCGCCAAACGCGCCCTGGATAAGACAAGAACAGCATGAATCACTACACTAGC